>SLKL01000148.1 GCA_007134625.1 Saprospiraceae bacterium | reverse complement strand
TTGCAAAATCTTTCCAGGATTTGAATTTTTCTCCGCCCTGTCTTTTGGATAAATTTCCATCTCCTATTTTTAAATGGTGGCAAATTGCTACAGCTAAAGCATCCGTTGCATCAAGGAACTTTTCGTTTATTTTAGTGGCGGTTAAATGAGTTACCATCCCCGCGACTTGTTCTTTCGAAGCGTTTCCATTTCCGGTTACCGCTAATTTGATTTGTTTAGGGCTGTACTCGTAAACTGAAAGTCCCTGATGAAAGCCGGCCGCCAGTGCAACCCCCTGGGCACGCCCTAGCTTTAACATGCTTTGGACGTTTTTTCCAAAAAAAGGAGCTTCTACTGCCATTTGTCCGGCTTCATAAACCTCAATTAATTTTGATACTCTATCAAACAATCGCTTTAGTTTATCAGCCTGACTGTCGAGGTGTCCCATTTTGACGACTCCTAAATTAATAAGTTTGATTTTTTTATTTTCTATTTCAATTACTGCGTAACCCAAAACATTGGTACCCGGATCAATTCCAATAATCCTTTTTTCTTTAATATTTGATGGATTGGTTTTCAAAAGTTTGCTTTAATTAATTGAACCGCAAGTTATAAACTTTTTGTTGCTTTAATCAAACTGTTTTGTCAATTAGTTGAAATCATCTTTTCATTTGGTCCTCAATTTAGATCTGCCTTCATGTTAATAAACATCTAATTTGGAACCAACTTTATCATTTACTCTGTTTGGTAATTGATTTTGGTAATAAACTGATGGCTGTGGCCGTTTACGATTTGATATTTGCATTGGTTGGTTATCTGGTTCGACAAATTTTAATGAAATGAAAAAAGGTTCTATATCAGTATTGCTACTCACGATGGTTCTGGGACTTTTGCCTGTGAACACGGAAACCAACGAGTCCAATCAATCTTATGAGGTTTTTCATGCTGGTGATATTATACGAGATTGCGGGGTTAAAAACTCTGCATTTCAAGCCGGTGAAAAGGCGGTATATACGGTTTATTATAAAATTGGTTTTGTTTGGATTCCTGCCGGCGAAGTTACTTTTTCTGTTAAAGAGGACGAGAATTATTACCACCTAAAGGCATATGGCAGGACTTATAATTCTTATGATAGAATTTTTAGGGTAAGAGATACTTATGAGTCAAAAGTTGATAAAAAAACTTTACTTCCTGTAAAAGCTACCCGGGATATCAATCAAGGTTCCTATTCAAAAACCTCTGAAATGACTTTCGACTATGAAAAGCGGAGGGTTAAGGCTTTTCATGGGAGGTCGGCTGATAGAATGCAAACCGACTATGTGGATATGGACAGATGTTTAAGGGATGTTCTATCTATTGTTTACTACACCCGAAATCTTGATGTAAGCCGATTAAGACCTCGTGACGTTGTTGAATTAAATGTAGGCTATGATGAAAGAGTTTATGATATTGGTATGCGCTTTCTGAAACGTGAACAAAACTACAGAATCAGACGCGCGGGTGGTAATTTCGATTTATTGAAATTCAGCCCGGCTGTAATTGCAGGTGGCGTATTTAATGAAGGTGATGAAATGATAGTCTGGGTTTCAGATGATGAGAACAGAATTCCTATCCAAATTGAATCGCCTTTAAGGGTTGGATCTGTCCGAGTAGTTTTAGACAGATATGAAAACCTCAAACACCCATTCACTTCAAAACGATAATCAACAAATTATGATCAGATTGTATTTGGGCATAGCCCTGATTTTGGCTTCTTTTGCAGCCGGAATCATCTTAACACATCAATGGCATACGAATAAAAACACTGCCCTTATTTCTGAGGAAAGTTCCATTGTCATAGCAGAAAAAATCAATAAAGTTCTGAAACTTACGGCTGTTGAGGCTCATTTTTCTGAAATTTACGACTATAAAGACTATTACAGATGGGACTGGGCACCATTTAGAAAAAAGGTCTTAATTAGGGTAAATGCAAGGGTTTCTGCCGGCTTTGATTTTGAGTCGAATGGAATAAGCCTCGATGAAGCTGAGCGCAAAGTATTTGTCACGCACCCGGGTCCGGCTTCTATCCTATCCATTGATCACGATCTGGAGTATTATGATATTCAGCAAGGAGCATTTAATAGTTTTACTGAGGCTGACTACAGTCGGTTACAGAGAAGCGCCAAGAACTTTATTTCAGCTGCTGCGAGCCAAAACAGACCCCTCTTCGAAAAAGCTAATGAGCAGTTGAATGATGTTTTTTCAACCCTGTCCGACGCTGTTTCTCTTATGGGATGGGAGTTAGTGGTAATTGATTACACTCCACCTAGAGAACAAATCAATGGTCCCTGGGATGAGTTGGCCGTGAGTTTTTAATATGGATTTAAATCGGATTCTTAATTTAGAATGTATTTCACATAACCCTAATCATCTAATTCAGTGGAAGTGGGACCCTTCGGCTCCGCTCAGGGTAAAAGGTACAAGATACGAGATACGAGTTACGAGGTTCGAGATTTTTAATATCAGGATTAAGCTAAGTGTTTCAAATATTAAGCCTTCTCAAATAAGCTAAAAGCTAGCAGCCAGCAATGAGAAGCCAGAACCCAGAAGCTAGTAGCCAGCGACCAATAGCCAGTAGCCAGAAACCAGAAGCTAGTAGCCAGCGACCAATAGCTAGTAGCCACGTATTCCATGTTTTTTCAAAAAAATACCGATTCTTAAAGTGTAAATCAGAAAAAAACTTAATCTTAGCCTAATAAAACTTTTGACTGACTGCCGATAGGGTAGTTTTGTCTTTTTATTAATGATAAAATCAGGCTTGATGAAGTTTAAGATGCCACACACGCTTGCGTTGTTATTTTTTCTGATGATTATTGCGTTGGTTGCTACCTGGATCATTCCTCAGGGGCAATTCCAATCAGAGCTCAATGAACAAGGGAGGGAAATGGTTATTCCCGGATCTTATGAGGTCAATGAGGAACACAATTATCTCAGTCCTATCTTTCTTTTTACTGCCATTCCACGGGCATTTGCTGATGCTCAAGCCATCATATTTTTTCTGTTCATCATTGGAGGAGTACTGGCAATAATACGGCATACCGGAACCATTGATGCACTTTTGGGACGTCTGCTGGAAAAAATGGGTACCCGCCCTGCCTCCTTAATATTCATTGTGATACTGGTTTTTGCCATCGCCTCAAGTATAATGGGAGCCTCTGCTGAATACATACCTTTTATTTTGATACTGGTAGCCATGTGCAGGGCAATGAATCTTGACAGTATGACGGCTGTAGGAATTATAGTTGCAGGATATGGAGTGGGGTATGGGACGGCTGCATTTAACCAATATACAGTTGTAGTTGCCAATCCCATAGCCGGACTCGATCCCTATTCAGGCTGGCCGCTAAGAATGGCAATTTTGTTTCCTTTTGCTATGATTGCCGGACATCATGTCTGGAAGTATGCAGGCAAAGTAAAAAAGGATCCCTCAAAAAGTCTAATGCACAATATTGATCCTCCTCCGGGAGGGGAGCCTCCTAAAGAATACCCGGGACTGAAATGGAGACATATTGCGATTGTTTTGGGTTTTTTATCGGCACTTGGAATTGCTGTCTGGGGTATTGCAACAAAAGGTTGGTATCTTTATGAACTGGGGGCAGCTTTTCTGATGGTAGGTATTTTTACTGCAGTAGTTGGGAAAATGGGGCCTAGCCTAATGGCAGAAAAATTCATCTCAGGAGCTAAAGATTTAGTTGAAACTGCGCTTTTGGTTGGTGTAGCAAGAGGTATAGCCCTCATAATGGAGGATGGTGAAATTCTGCATACAATAGTTCATGCCCTATCTGTACCACTTTCCCAGGTCGGACCCGAAATTGCAGGGATTGGAATGATGGTGATGCAAACCATATTGAATCTTTTCATTCCTTCAGGTAGTGGACAGGCTTTCGTAACCATGCCCCTCATGGCTCCTTTGGGTGATTTGGTAGGTGTTCCCCGGCAGGTTGCCGTTTTGGCATTTTTATTTGGTGACGGTTTTGCCAATATGTTGGTGCCAACCAATGCTGTATTAATGGGAATTTTGGGAATGGCAGGAATTCCATATGACAAATGGTTTAAGTTTTGTTTTCCACTATTACTTAAATTGTTGGCTGCAGCCGCGGTGGTTATGGTGATTTCAATTGCCTTTATATATACCTGATAGTAGCGTTTATGAATATCTTTTTTATCGTAGTTCTTCTTTATCTGGCACTTTTGATGACCATTTCTATTATCAAAAGTAGAACCATATCAGGACAAGAGGATTTTATGGTGGCTGGCCGGTCTGTTCCGACTTATAAGTTGGTAGGCACCCTGTTGTGTACATGGATTGGTTCCGGTAGTTTACTGGCTGGTGCAGGTTTGGCTGCACAGGTGGGACTGTCTGAGTTGTGGATGGCTGCAGGCGCATGGGTGGGAATAGTTTTTGTTTACTTTCTCGCAGGTCGCGTAAGGCGGATAGCTCAATATACCATTCCCGATATTCTTGAGCTCCGGTACAACAAATGGGCACGAATTCTGGGTACTATTGCCATAGTAGTAGCTTATACTACCATAGTGGGTTATCAATTCAGGGGCGGCGGTTTTGTCTTAAATCTGGTAGCTGATATACCCGAGTGGCTGGGGGTTATTTTGACTGCTGTTTTTATTATTGCCTTTACTGCATTTGCAGGTATGCTTTCTATTGTTTCCGTAGATATCATCAACGGGGCTGTAATAACTGTTGCCATATTATTGGCTGTTCCGCTGGTGTTCAGCAATCTCGGAGGAACTGAATATATCACTGCAAATATTGATCCTGAGTTTTTTACAGTTCTTGGGGGGCATAATTGGATTTGGGTAATGGGTGTGTTTTTTCCTACTTTTCTACTTCTTTTGGGCGAATCCAATATGTATCAGAAATTTTTCTCAGCTAAATCTGAAAAATCTGCTCGCTCTGCCGTAATGTGGTGGGTGATAGGAACTATTATTATTGAAACTGCGATAGCTTCCCTGGCTATTTTGGCTTTTAGTTATTTTAATGGATTGGGAGCAGAAAGTAGTTTTTTCCTCGCCTCAGAAGACAGCGAAAGGATTATTTTACATACAGCAAGATATGGTGCTGAAGTTGGGATTCCACTTCTTGCTGGTCTGTTGTTGATTTGTGCTGCTGTTGCCATCATTACCTCCACGGGAAACAGCTTTTTACTCGCTCCTTCTACTAACCTGACAAGAGATATTTACCAACGTTTTATCAATCCTACTGCCGGAGAGCATAAAATTGTATTTTTTCAGAGATTGATGGTGCTCTTATTAGGGGTGTTTGCATATTTACTACTTACACAATTCAGGACTATACTGGATATGGCATTTACTGCTTACACTATGGTAGGCGCAGGCTTGACCCCGGCACTTTTGGCTGCATTTTTATGGAAAAGAGTAACTACGGCAGGTGGCGTTGCATCTATCGCCTCGGGTATGGGGGTAACTTTGCTAATAACAATTATCAATTCTTTATCCGAAGAACCAATACTGCCAGCCAGTTACATTATTTTGCCGGCAGCAGGCGTATCCATTGCAGCTTTAATTATAGTTTCTCTCCTCACCAGACAAGATGGACCTGAAAAATGGGGTAAGTTTTATGAGACAAAAGACAATTAATCAAAGTCCTTTACAAGAGGTTTAGATTTGGCTCACACCTTCAATTTTCAATCTCCAGCTCTTAGCAGCATCTAAGGGGTCACTTGCATTAGCTTCAGGCTGCTAGCACTAGCCTTTGCTTTTTGCTTTTTTAAAGATTATAGCAAACCACTGTCATTTTCAATTTTCAATCTTCAACTTTCAATTCAAAAATCATCAATTAAGGCCTTTGGGTAATGTCAGATTCAGATAGCCAGAATTCTATATTTGGACAAGAGTGAAAGCTTTCGTCAATTCTTATGTAGGTGCCTGAAAGTTTATCAAGCAGCCACTCATTAAATTTTGTGGCACGCTTATACTCTGTCGCCATATCCTTAATTTTGGCATAGTCCTCTTGCAAATTAGCACGGTGAGGGCGAGTTCTGGAAAGAAGCTTAAAAATCTTGTAAACTGTTTCTCCACCCCGATCTCTGAATTCAACTACTTCAGATAATTCACCTACTTCCAGATCAAAAATTGCAAAATAGACATCAGGATCAAGATCACCTACCTCAAAAAAGGTATTACCCGTCGCATTGTTTACCACCCTTCCTCCATTACTGTAGGACTGTACCTGGTCATTTCCAAAAATTCTAACCGCACTTTCAAATGGAATACTATCCTTTATAATGATATTCCGTACACTGTCCAAGTGGTTTTTAGCCAATAAAAGGTCGTCTGAAGTAATTCTTGGATTGATAAGGATGTGCTTGGCATTGACACTATTACCACGTCTTTCAATCAGTTTAATGATGTGGTAACCAAATTCTGTTTCTATAGGGTCAGAAATTTCACCCGGCTCCAGATTATAGACAGTAGCCTCAAATTCAGGAACAAAAGTCCCGCGAGTTTGCCATCCAAGACTTCCTCCTAATCTGGCTGAACCCGGATCATCAGAAAACGTCCTGGCTAATTCTTCAAAGCTCCTTTCTCTGCTAACGATTTGATTACGCAGGTCTGTTATCCTGTTTAGGGCGCGATCTTTTTCCTCCTGATTGGCTTCGGGTACGATCACAATTTCTGAAATCTGTACCTCTGAATTGTAAAACGGTAAGCTATCTCTTGGGATACTATTGAAGAATTCTATAACCTCAGAAGGTGTAGCCCGCACATCTGCCATTACCCGCATTTGCATTCTTTCTGCTAAAATTTGATTTCTAAGGGATGTACGCTGATCTTCTTTTACTTCTTCAGGGGTCATTCCGTATTCATTTTCGAACATTTCTCTGTCATTGCCCATCATGGCCAATATTCTATCGATTCTGGCATCTAACTGCAAATCTACCTCTTCGTTGGATACAACAACACTATCTAAGTGAGCTTGATTAACTAAAAGACCCTGAGCCAGTCGATCTTCCAATATCATACATCTGGTTTCCAATGGATGAACACCCCTTGGATTGGTTTCTTTAAAATAGCTGTACTGCAATTCAATTTCTGAAAGCAGTATGAACTCACCACCAACCTGTGCAACTACTTTGTCCAGTAATCTGGATTCCTGAGCATAGGTCATGCTTGTGATTCCAAAAGAAAAGACAAGTACTAAAATTGTAATGTGTATAATTTTCATTGATAATGTATTTTTATTTGTTGGTTCCTAATGTTTCTTTCAAAAAGTTCGTTTCTGATTTCGGATATTTTTTGATTTCTCCTCTCCAGTAAAATTAATTGTTTGACTTTATCTTCAACCATCTCCAAAGGCATCACTTCTCCCTCATTTACTACATTTAGTACCTTGATAAAATATCTTTTACCTTGATCATTGTATGAAAACTCATAGCCGGGGATAATATTATTACGGTTGAGTTGATTGTCTGTCAAAATATTTATTTCCTGAAAATTGTACCAAATGTATGGGTTGATTATCCATTCACCTTCATTGAGTTCTACAATCTCTTCCAGGTCCCTGTCTGAGATGTCTGTTTTAAAAACTTCATTTCTTAAAGGCCAGATATTTGATCTCGATGCATCGAAACTGACAAATCGCGCTCTGACCAACTTACTTGCTGAAAGGAATTGCTCTTGGTTATTATCGTAAAATGCTTCAATCTGATCCTTTAAAATTAATGTATCAAGATTATTGGATACAAGATTTTGCTCATATTCCATGCGTATTAAAGCATCTCGATAGTTTTGAACCAAGCGATCGATATCGGAGTTCTCCTTTGCGGTTTTTTCAGCTTCAATTGTCATTATCTGGTCCCGCAACCAGCTGTTAATAAATGATTTTATAACTCGTTGGCTATCTGCAGCCGATTTTGGACCATTAAATAAAAAGGCAATATCTTTTTCAAATAACTTTCGGTCACCGGCTTCTGCTAACAACTCCCCCCTGTCTTCTTGCTCGTTTTCAATATTACACGAAGAGAACATTAGGCCTGCAAGAATAGCAAGCAAAATCAGTTGAATGAACTTTCCCTGACCTTTCATCATCATGGCATTGCTGATCTCCTTAGTTAAAATAAGCCCTTTCGTCAAAATTATTTTTTCCATGATTGCACCATCCATAAAAAGACGTCTTCATCAATGTAAGTACTGTATCTGGCACTTAATTCCTCCATCCATTGCTGCTCAAGTAGATTTTGGTAATCTGCTATAACAAATCCTCTTGCTTGCTCCAGAGTTCTTGGTTGGGGTGGGATGATATCCTTAATAATAGCTAACCAATGGCCTTCACCATTTTCATTTTCTTGTATTTCGGAGATAGAATCGTCCCAAAACTCAAGATAATCGGGAAGTCTTGGTTCGAAGTATGTAATCTCTCTTGTAGCCAATGAGACCCCTCTTCTTCCCTCAAACCTATTGATTAATCGCTCTACGGAGTTGTTTTTTGCATAATTGGCTATTCTTTCAAGCTGTCTTTCATCGGCACCGGTAATGTCGATATATTTTACTCTTGCTGAAGCATCGGTGTAGTAATTTTCTCTGTTTTCATTGAAAAAATTCTTTAAACCCGCGGTATCCTGTGTAGCCTTGTCCCATACTTTCATACGGGTGATTTCAAAAAGGAGAATTCCCTCCTCATATTCCCTCATTAATGAGCGGAAAACAGGATACTTTTCCTCAAGTGTTGACTCATAATGGATAATGGCAGCATCAGAGCGATAACTCTCATATATCTCTCTTACAGAAGCATCGATGTCTGAATCTCTGCTCATTCTAAGTCTTTGACGAGTATTTCTTCTTAAGTGTTCCGCAAAATTCGATAGCATATAGGTTTTATCTCCCAGGGTAAAAAGGTCTCCATCTTCAAGGTCTTCGGGAACTCTCCATCTGTAGGTAAAAAATTCATCGGTAAGCCCGGCGATAAAGGAGCTCAGCAATTCTTCATTCAGGGAATATTCTGCATCATCAAGGATCTGATTGACCAGGTTTTCCATTGCAATATCTTTCCTCTCTGAGTTTTCAATTTGCTGTGTAAGTAAGGGTTTCATTTGATCAAAATCCTCAATTGGTCTTCGGCTTATCCGCTGTATGATGTGATACCCAAGCCTCGATCTGATAGG
>SLKL01000189.1 GCA_007134625.1 Saprospiraceae bacterium | reverse complement strand
AGCCGAAAGTTCATCTATGACTTGCTGATATCCTTTCCATTGGTCTTCAGGAGCGAATGGATGTATATTGGAAAAACCGTCAAAAGAGACCGGAATTAATTCCGAAGCCGCATTCAACTTCATGGTACACGACCCCAGTGGAATCATGGAATGCATGAGCGACAAATCTTTATTTTCTAGCGACTTAATATAGCGCATCATCTCAGTCTCTGTCCTGAACTTATTGAAAATGGGATGAGTCAACCAATCGTCTTTTCTCTGTAATTCAGTATTAAATACTACTTCAGAGCCAAGGCCTTCTACTGCATGCGTACCTACTACCCCTTTTCCAAAAGCAAAAATATGATAGATGTCATTCAAATCTTCAGCGGTGACACTCTCATCCAAAGACAACTGAACACGATCGTCTATGAACCAGAAATTGATTTTGCTGTCACTTGCGGAATTTTGGATTTTTATTTTCTCATCCTCCGTAACCTTATAAGATAAAGTATCGAAAAACTCATTTCCATTTTCTGAGGTGTAACCCATTCTCTCCAGCTCAGTATTCAACCACACTGCCTTTTGGTGAACGACAGAAGCGATTGCACGCAAACCTTTTGACCCGTGATAAACGCCATACATCCCTGCCATTATCGCCAACAGCGCCTGAGCAGTACAAATATTGGAAGTTGCTTTTTCTCTTTTAATGTGTTGCTCACGAGTCTGTAGTGCCATCCTGAAGGCAGTATTGCCGTGTCTGTCTTTTGATACGCCGATTATCCTACCGGGAATTAGTCTTTTGAAATCTTCTTTAGTAGAAAAATAAGCAGCATGAGGTCCACCTGCACCAATAGGTACTCCAAATCGCTGCGTTGAACCCACTACTGCATCAGCTCCCCAATGTCCCGGGGGAACCAACAAGCAAAGTGAGAGAATGTCAGCAGCTACAGTCAAAAACACTCCTCTTTGATTACAGCTTTCGGCAAATTGCCTGTAATCCTCAATTTTTCCCTGACTATTCGGATATTGAATCAATGCCCCGAAATAGCGATCATCCATCTCGTGTGTCTTCCAATCTCCAACCATAATTTCAATTCCCAACGGCAGAGCGCGCGATCTCAACACATCAAGAGTCTGCGGAAAAATATGCTGATCGACAAAAAAGAAAGTTTTATCCTTGTTTTTATTTTTCTTTTGAGACCTCGAAAAAAACATCCCCATAGCTTCTGCAGCCGCGGTACCCTCATCTAAAAGTGAGGAGTTAGCAACCGGCAAACCGGTTAACTCTGAAACCAAAGTCTGAAAATTGAGCAGGGCTTCAAGTCTCCCCTGACTAATTTCTGCCTGATAGGGAGTATATTGGGTGTACCAACCCGGATTTTGAAAAATATTCCTTAAAATCACCGATGGAGTGATCGTATTGTAATATCCCAGACCAATGTAGGTTCTGTAAACCTCATTTTGTGCAGCCACCTTCTTGATCTCTCTCAGATACTCATGCTCCGTCAAAGCAGTCGGCACATCAAGTTCACTCTCCAATCTGATATGAGGGGGAATCACCTCATCCACCAACTTGTCAGTCGATTCTACACCTATTGCAGAAAGCATTTTGTCGAGGTCAGCCTCCCAAATGCCGATATGTCTATTTGAAAAACGATCGGGATGTATATTTTTCATGATTTTTGATTTTAGTCTTTTTATCTATTATTAACGGCCACTAACAACAGCTCAGAGCTCAAATTTTTCTTTTATTTTATCGACCATATCGAGCTTTTCCCAGGTAAACAACTCCACTTCAAATTCCTTCGCTTCCCCTTTGTAATTGTAAAATGTCTTTTTAACAATCTCATGCTCCCTGCCCATGTGCCCATAAGCCGCAGTTTCACTGTAAATGGGATTTCTAAGCTTTAAGCGCTTTTCAATCTGATAAGGTTTCATGTCGAATAATTGTTCGATGATTTGTGCTATCTCAGTGTCAGATTTATTGACTTTAGCACTACCGTATGTATTGACAAAAATTCCCATTGGTTTAGCTACTCCAATGGCGTAGGAAACCTGAACCAAAATTTCATCACAAACTCCTGCAGCGACTACATTTTTAGCGATATGCCGGGTAGCGTAAGCAGCGGAGCGATCCACTTTAGAAGGATCTTTTCCGGAAAAAGCACCACCACCGTGAGCACCCTTACCACCGTAAGTATCCACTATGATTTTTCGACCGGTAAGTCCAGTATCCCCGTGTGGTCCACCAATGATGAATTTGCCTGTTGGGTTGATGTGATATTCGATAGTCCCATCGAAAAGTGCTCTCAATTCAGGCTTAATGCGCTCTTTTACCCTTGGGATCAAAATCGTTTTTACATCATTTTCAATTCTCTGCTGCATTTCAACTTCTGCTGCTTTTTTGTCCGCTGTAGAAGATGTACTTGCCTTTACAAACTCATCGTGCTGAGTAGATAAAACGATAGATTGAATTCGCTTTGGTTTATTCTCCTCATCGTACTCTATGGTCACCTGTGATTTGGAATCAGGAGCAAGATAATCCATTTGTGGATGATTTTCCCGGCGAATAGCTGCGAGTTCCTCCAACATCAAATGTGAAAGACTCAAACCCAATGGCATATAATTGTCCGTTTCATTGGTGGCATAACCAAACATCATCCCCTGATCGCCGGCACCTTGTTCTTCCGGGTTTTCTCTGTCCACACCTTGATTGATATCAGCTGACTGCTCATGTACCGCCGATAGTACCCCGCAGGAGTTGGCTTCAAACATATATGAAGACTTGGTGTAACCAATTTTTTCTATTACCTCGCGCGTTATTTTCTGTAAATCCAGATAAGCCTGCGATTTGACCTCTCCGGCGATTATTACCTGACCGGTAGTTACCATGGTTTCACAAGCCACTTTTGAATGGGGGTCAAAAGCAAGAAAATTATCGAGTATGGCATCAGAAATCTGATCCGCTACTTTGTCGGGATGCCCCTCTGAAACCGACTCGGATGTAAATAAATAAGACATGTTTAAACAGCTTTTTTAAAAGAAGCCCAAAATTAAGAAAGTCTGTGTTAATTTTAGGTAGTTAGGACTAAATGTTACATCACAACATGGAATTTGATTAGATGTTTTCTGAGGAAGTCAGTACGAAACAGACTCAAGGAAGTATCAGTGACAAAAATGCCATTTTGTTTATTATGATAAACAATTTTCATTATTTTTTGCTTAGTCGAATAAACAAAACGGCTGAATATAAGCATTTTCACTTAGAAAATCGTACAAAGCTAAACTAAAACACATACCCGATCATAAAATGATTGGAAACCGCCCTGCCTGAAACACCAACCTTATTGGCATCGGTAAGCGCTCTGAAGGTAGAATAACCCATTCTGATGCCCGAACTTTCAAAAAACACTCCAAAAGTCAACCCCCTTTCATTTTCAAAATAAAAATCTTCTATCGGGAGAGGCCTATTGGAATCCCTCAGAAAAAAATTCCGCCTGTAGTATGCACCGGCAAAAACACCTGGCCTGAAACCTTGATCGGCCTGACTAACACTAAACAACTGGACTGTTGCAGGTAAGGTAATGGATTGACGATTTAAAGTACCGCCTTCAATATTGTAATTGTTGACATCGTACAATGCATTGATTTGAACTGCTGATCTGGGACTAATATTTATTCTGCCCAAAACGCCAAAAGCAATATTGAATTTACCTTGGGTTCGCAAATGAGAGTCAGGAAATCTCAGATATCCCCCACCTAGGTTGGCCTCAATGCCGAAATTAAAGAGGCGTTCGTGGTGAAGGGTTCTCACTGTGTCAGTATCAACGGGATCTCCGACTGATGTATTCAGCCAATCTGAAGTTTTGTAATTATCTCCAAAAAGGAAAAAAGGGGAAAACCAAAGGGATAGGAACAAGAGCATTTTAGAATAGTGAGTCATTTTTACATCTTTTATTTAGTTCAGAAAATTGGGGATAAAGTTAGATAAAACTAAGCTATGAAAAAGAATCAAAACAATTTTTATCTTCACCTTCATTAAAAAAGACAATATGAAGGTTCTGATCATAATTAATGATGCTCCTTATGGAAAAGAGAAAGCTTATAACGCTTTGAGGCTGGCCAATAAAATTAATAGTGATTATCCCGATTCTGATTTGAGTATTTTTCTGATGGCTGACGGGGTAAATTGCGCCATTTCAAACCAAAAAACTCCGGATGGCTATTACAATATTGAAAAAATGCTGAAGATAAATCTGAGAAAAGGAACAAGGCTTTTACTTTGCGGAAGTTGTCTGGATGCAAGAGGTCTGCAGGAAGAACAATTAATCAAAAACGCTCAAAGAAGTACCATGAAAGAATTGATCCGAGAAATCATGGAAAGTGATCGCGTCTTAAATTTTTAAAAAATTCTGCTGACATGGAGTTACTTTCCTTTTTTGAAAGTATTTATAAAATCACCCCTGATGCGAGAGAGAGCCTGAGTTCTCTGATTACTGAAAAAGAGTATAGCAAAAATGAAGTCATTCAGCAAATAGGGAGCAGATGCAGAACCATCTATATCGTTAAAAAAGGCATAGCAAGAATTTTTTATCACAAAGACGGGCTGGATATCACAGAGCACTTTGCATTTGACAATGATTTGATAGTGCGGGCAGAAAGCCTTTTTACCGGCGAACCCACCTCGAAGGGAATTCAGGCGATTGAAAACACCACTGTGTATGCGATTGATTCTTCCAGCTTGTTTTCCCTATATGATCAACATCACGATATTGAAAGACTTTTTCGTCTCCTCTTTGAAAGGGAGCACGTGAACAGTATTAAACGTCTGGAAAGTCTTCAGTTTCAATCAGCAAAAGACAGGTATCTGGAGTTATTGAAGAATACTGATTATATTCAGAAAATTCCTCTAAAACACATAGCGAGTTATCTGGGAATCACTCAGGTTTCATTGAGCCGGATCAGGTCTGAGATCAGGTGAATTTTAAGTTTTTAGAATTGAGTCCAGTCCGAATTTAACATTTGTTAATTTTTTACTCATCCCTTCGATGGATCTTTGTATAAAGTAAAATACCTCCTCATGCAAAGTAGAAAGGTCGAATTAGGGCTAAAAGAAAACTGGAAACAATTTACGCTACTGGTTATCATCAATGCTTTTGTTGGTGGAATGATCGGCATGGAGCGTACCATCCTCCCCGGGTTTGCGGAGCTCGAGTTCGGCATTGCTTCAAAGACAGCAATTTTGTCTTTTATTACCGCTTTTGGAATCACCAAGGCCATAGCCAATTACTATACAGGGCGCTTAGCCAATAAATACGGCAGAAAAAAACTATTGCTTGTCGGCTGGCTGTTTGCTCTGCCGGTCCCATTTATTCTGATTTATGCACCTGACTGGAATTGGGTGATATTCGCAAACATGCTTCTGGGAATTAGTCAGGGACTTGCATGGAGCAGCACGGTAATTATGAAAATCGATCTGGTAGGGGAAAAAAACCGTGGCCTCGCGATGGGACTAAACGAATTTGCCGGCTACTTTGCTGTTGGTTTGGTTGCCTTCCTTACAGGCTATGTGGCAGACCAATACGGCATTACGCCTTATCCTTTTTACATCGGCATTTTCCTTTCTGTAGTCGGCTTGTTACTAACCATCATCTGTCTCAAGGAGACTAATGATTTTGTGAAAAAAGAAAATGTAAGCAACCACACAGCTGAATTGAAAAATGTATTTTACGAAACCACTTTCCGTAACAAGACACTAAGCTCTGTTACTCAGGCCGGTCTGGTAAATAACCTGAATGATGGAATGATCTGGGGTTTGCTCCCCATTCTGCTGCTATCCTTTAGTTACAGCAATGAGAATATCGGAATTATTGTAGCCATTTATCCAACTGTGTGGGGCATCGGTCAGCTTTTTACAGGAAAAATGGCTGATCATTATTCCAAAAAACGGATGTTGTTCTACGGCATGCTACTTCAGGGATTGGCCATTTTATTCATCCCATTCACTTCAGATTTCTGGATTTTGGCATCGCTTTCAGCTATACTGGGTTGGGGAACAGCACTGGTTTATCCAACTTTTCTGACCACCATAGCAGATGCCACAACTCCTGTCCAAAGAGCAGAAAGCATAGGCACTTTTAGATTGTGGAGGGATCTGGGATATGCTTTTGGTGCAATTATTTCAGGAGTGGTAGCAGATATTTTCGGTGTAGAATATGCTATTCTGTTGATAGCTGTGCTAACCATTTTTTCTTCATTGATTATCAAATTCCGAATGCCTGAGAGCCTAAAGGCTGCTGACTGAAATGAAAAATATCAGAAAAAAACTCAAATCAGCTTGCCTCACTCCACCTTCGCAAACCGCTCAGTAAGCACCCCAAACAGGAAGTTGACCTGTGTTGTAAAGACACAGAACACCATGGAGTAGATAGACAAGAGAGTGGGAAGTGGGAGGTGGGAAGTTCCTAAACCTGCATTTTCTTATTCACCCAGATAAGGTTAATCAAAGAGGTTTTCCCAAAAATCCCTTATCTTCGACAAAAATCTAACCGTATGAAATCAATGTATCATTTAGCTTTTTCCTGTGTTCTGCTTTCGTTTTGCATTTTAGCATCCTGCACCACCACTGAAATAGCAGATAAAATCATATTCAATGCGCAGGTGTTTTGTGTGGAGGAAGGTGAAATATTTGCTGAGGCCATCGCTATAAAGAATGGAAAAATATTACAGGTGGGTTTAGAGGAAGAGATTATGCGAAAAAAGGGCAGCGATACTGAAATGATTGATGCTGACGGAAATTTTGTGATGCCAGGCTTGATAGAAGGTCACGGACACCTTTTAATGATGGGCGAAGCGCTTGCTCAACTTAACCTTAACGAAGCGGAAAGTTGGGAGGAAATAGTCAATATGGTCGCTGAAACCACAGCGGAAGCCCAGCCCGGTCAATGGATAATCGGCAACAGTTGGCATCAGGACAAATGGTCTGAAGTTCCTGCTGATGGCATAGACGGATATCCCAGCCACCACAGTCTCAGCGCTGTAAGTCCGGATCATCCGGTTCTGCTTTTTCATGCGAGTTATCACGCTTTATTTGCTAACGCAAAAGCCATGGAATTGGCAGGTGTAGATAAAAATACTCCCAATCCGGAGGGTGGACTAATACGCAGAGATGCGGAGGGAGAAGCTATTGGAGTGTTTGAGGAGACAGCAATGGGATTGATCAGGTCAGCCTATACAAAAGAGAGGGAAAGCTGGCCGGTGGAGGATTGGATAGCGCAGAAAAAAGCCTGGATTCAAAGAGCAGAACAGGAGGCATTTAGTTATGGAATAACCAGTTTTCACGATTTAGGTCTGCCTTGGGAGGATGTGAAATTATTGCGCGCAATGGCTGCAGCCGGGGAATTGGACATCAGTGTTTATGCCATGGTCAGGGAACCTATACGCGAACTGGAAAGGTCTATCAACTACCTACCCATCATTAATGAGGGAAAGACAGGATTTACTGTCAGAACGGTAAAAGCTTTTGTGGATGGGGCATTGGGCTCTTACGGTGCTTTACTTCTTGAGCCTTACAGCGATCAAGCCGAAACCTATGGACAGTTGGTAACGCCCATTGAGGAATTAGAGGATATGGCGAGTCTGTGTGTAGAAAATGGATTGCAATTTTCGGTACATGCTATTGGTGACAGTGCCAACAGAATAGCGCTCGATATTTACGAGTCCGCTTTTGATGATGCGGAAAAACTTAAAGAAGCCCGCTGGCGCATAGAACACGCCCAACATTTGCATCCTGATGATATCCCACGATTTGGTGAATTGGGCATTCTGGCATCCATGCAGGGAATTCACTGTGCCTCAGATGCGCCCTTTGTGCCTACAAGATTAGGAGAACAGCGATCTCAGGAAGGCGCCTATGTCTGGCGATCATTAATCAACACCGGTGCCCGAATCAACAACGGAACGGACGTACCCGTGGAGTCCATACAACCTTTTGAAAGCCTTTATGCCTCGGTTACCAGAAAGTTACCGCAAGCCGAAAAAGCCTTTTATCCCGATCAGGTCATGACCCGCCTTGAAGCCCTTCAAAGCTATACCATCAATAATGCTTATGCCGCTTTTGAAGAAAAAACAAAAGGCAGTATTAAAAAGGGAAAAAGAGCGGATATCATTTTTCTCGACAGGAATTTATTGATTTGTCCTGACGAGGACATACCGGATACGCAGGTTTTAAAAACATTAGTGGGTGGAAGGGTTGTTTTTTCAGGTGGATAAGTGGTGTAGGGGTTGTTTTTTCTTTCGAAATAGGCGCATAACTGATATTGAAAATAACTAAAGGATACCATGATATTTCTACAATGCTTTTAATTATTCATTCTTATTAGCATTTTTTGATTGAAGAATCCCGTCTAGTCATTTTAGTTAGATAAAAAATTTATTTTTTTCCTTGATCATTTTCATTCAGATCTAAGGAATTTTTATACATTTGGCTATTGAATATTATCTAACCTTCAAAAAAATCAACTATGTGGAAAGAATTTAAAGCCTTTGCAATGAAGGGCAACGTACTGGATCTGGCTGTTGCAGTCGTTATTGGTGCTGCATTTGGTGCCATAGTAAGCTCCCTTGTGAATGATGTCATCATGCCACCACTTGGAATGCTCCTGGGAGGAGTTGAATTCACCCAATTGGCTGTCACCTTGCAGGAAGCATCGGGAGAAACTGAGGCCGTAGAACTTCGCTATGGTATGTTCATTCAGAAGATTATCGACTTTCTGATTATAGCATTTGCCATCTTTATGGTAATCAAAGGCTATAACAGAATGCAGAAGAAAAAAGAAGAGGCACCAGCACCTCCTCCTGAACCCAAAGGACCTACTCAGGAAGAGTTACTTGCTGAGATTAGAGATTTATTGAAGAAGTCTTAATCTTTAGCGAAAATAAAAATAGTAAAACCGGGAAGTGCTTGATTGTGCTTTCCGGTTTTTATTTTTACCTGCCATAAAAAGAACTATGCAATAAATGCTGTCGTTATTTGAATGTTATACTATTTACAATATCTCAAACAATAAATAATTTTCCTATGGCAACTGTAAGCGAAAGTCCCATCAAAGTCCTAAAAGGTGGTGAATTTGTAATCGAATCCCCTTCTTTAGAATCTATTTTTACTCCATCGGATGTCAATGAAGAGCAGGGGTTTATCCGCAAAGCATGTCTTGATTTTGTGATTAAGGAAGT
>SLKL01000175.1 GCA_007134625.1 Saprospiraceae bacterium | reverse complement strand
CCAGAATGGTAATCAGGTTTTCATCTTCCCAGAATTTGATCTCCAATTCATTATTGTCATTCAGAAAAACTTCTATTTGGCCATAAGCTTCATCTGCGTAGGTTCCTGTGTATTGCTCCAATTCAAAGGATGGAGAAGTTTCCTTTTCTCTTTCTTCATGAATTTTTTCTCTAAGGGACTTCACTCTCTCAAAACCTTCCAGATACCTATTCCGGTAATATTCATGCCAATCCTTTCCTTCATTACCGATCATGGCATCAATAAGCGTAAAAACCACCGCTTCCCTGAACAGGTTAAAGGTATTGCTCATCACTATGATACCCAGATTTTCTTCCGGCAACATATAAGCTGAAGTATTGAAACCATCCGTTGCACCACCATGACTTAAAACTCTGTAACCCTCATAATCAGACACTCTCCAACCCAATCCAAAAGAAGCCTGAGCAGAATAAGGGTCTCCCTGAGGCAGAGCTTGCTGAGCCCTGTGCATATCTCTCATTCTCGCCGAACTAATCAGTGTACTATCCTTAAAGCTCCCTGCTTCTCCCAACTGCATCAACAACCAATTGGAGACATCAGTAACACTTGAGTTAACACCCCCTGCCGGACCTGCGTTATCCCAATTTCTCCAACTGATAGGCACGACCTCTCCTTTTATCTCCTGATGTGGATGAGCGAGATTATCCATTCCATCCAGCATGGTAATACTCGTGGTAGTTCGATTCATTTGAAGTGGAGAGAACAATCTCTCCATCAGAAATTCATCCCAGCTCACCCCTTCGACATACTCAATAATCTGACCTGCAAGAGAAAACATCACATTATTGTAAACTACCCGGTATCTGAAGTCAGCCTCTAAATCCATATATCGAACTTGTCGCAGTAGCTCGTCCCGACTTGAATTTGTCATGAACTGTAATCTATTTCCAAGTACTCGCCCCAAACCTACGCGATGCAGAAGCAAATCCCGTATGGTCACCTGAGAGGTAGCATAGGGATCACTGAGTTCAAACCACGGAATATAATCCACTACACGATCATCCCAATGAATTTTCCCTTCATCTACAAGCATTGCGAGTGCCGCTGCAGTCATATTTTTACTGACTGAAGCTATACCAAAAACCGTATTGCGATCTACCCTTTCCGGTTCTCCCAGTTTTCTCACCCCAAAACCATTTAAATAAATGATCTCATTGTCCTTAACTACCCCAACTGCCATACCCGGGATTTGCCACTCCATCATACCCTCCATCATCCATTCATCAAAATCAAGCGGAATCTGAGCAGTTGAATAGTGGGCATTCAAAAACAGAAAAGGCAGAACAATTAATAAGTTATACAGTTTTTTACAGTGGAATCCGTGATTCATGAGATAGCTTTTAAAAAAAAATGATCGACAAATATAGAAAAAAGTGAGGCTTCAGAATAAATAAAAAACTGCTGATCATTTCCAATTGTGCAAATTATTAGGCGTTTATTTGCATTCAAAAAGTTAATTTCTTATAAAAATTGAGACTCGTATTAACAGTTATTAAAAAAGTTTAAATTTGTAAAATATTTTATATCAAGTAAATGAAAATGTTATGAAGCAGACAAAACTAATATTGATTTTTATCGCCCTGTTTAGCTTTGGAGAATTAGCAGCGCAAGACGTTGATTCTTTAAGAGCGAGAAAAGCTGACTTGGAGTCTCAAATTAAAAACCTTCAATCAGAATTACGAAAAACTACTCAGGCTATCCCTCCGGTATATGGTTGGAGAACAGGCTTTTCCGGTTTACTTGGTTTCAGTCTGACAGATATGAACAACTGGGTGAGTAGTGCTAACCCCGATGCCACTACAAGTAATATACAGGTATCTGCCGCTGGATTTGCCCACCTCATAGAGGAGAGATATTTTTGGCGAAATAATGCACAACTAAATCTGGGTTGGCAAAAGCTGGATAGGAAAACAGGAGCCGAGGATGAATCAAAATACCAATCTACCGTTGATGTATTCCAGCTTACCTCACTATATGGATATAAAATTTCCCCAACTTTAGCGGCATCAGCCTTGGCAGAATTCAGAACGGGTGTAGTCGAAAATGCCTTTGATCCTGCCTATCTCGATTTAGGTATTGGTGTAACCTGGTCACCGAATGCGAATCTGGTGGTGGTTGTCCATCCTTTGAATTACAATTTCATTTTTGCTGATGAATTAGATTTTGAGTCATCATTAGGTGCAAAAATTGTCGCAGACTACAATCGCGAGATCATAGAAGGAGTTAATTTGCGATCTAATTTATCCGGCTTTTTGAGCTATGAAGACACTGATGATCTGTCCAATTTCACCTGGACTACCGGCGTAAACTTCACACTATTTAAGGGTATTGGAGTCGGTGCAGAATACGCCTTGAGATGGAACAGACAGGAGACAAAGAACTTGGATGATGACATTCAATCTTATTTTGTTTTGGGCTTATCCTACAACTTCTGAAGAGGCAGTAAAGAACCTGAATTGGAGGAACTATAGAATTTAAAGAGGGGGCTTATGTCCCCTTTTTTTTATTTTTACGCATATTTGCAAAATCAAAAATCGAACAAATGAAGATTAGTTTTCACGGAGCAGTAAGAGAAGTGACAGGTAGCTGTCACATGGTTGAGTTGAATAGTGGATTTAAGTTTTTATTGGATTGTGGTCTATTTCAAGGGTCTGAAGAAGAGTCATCCAAGCAAAACCGAGAGTGGTCATTTGACCCGGCTTCCATTGACGCAGTAATTATGTCTCATGCACATATTGATCACATCGGTCGCCTTCCTAAATTAGTAAAAGACGGATTTGATGGCTTTGTGTACAGTACTCCGGCTACGAGAAGTCTGGCATTGATTATGCTTCTAGACAGTGCAAAAATTCAGGAATATGATGCTGAATATGAAAGCAGGAAAACAGGTAAAAAAGTAGAGCCATTATACAACACTGATGATGTATATGAAACTCTGTCACGCTTTATAACCATTGGTTATAATAGGTGGTATCGGGTCAATCAACAAATTGCATTTTATTTCACGGACGCCGGTCATATTCTGGGTAGTGCCTCAGTTAGTCTGAAGATTCATGAAGAAGGAAGGGAAAAAATGATTGGTTTTACCGGTGATGTCGGCAGACCGGACAGACCTATTTTAAGAAACCCTCAACCCATGCCTCAGGTGGAATTGCTGATCTGCGAATCGACTTATGGAAACAGAAAACATGAGCCGTCTATAGATCAAGGAAAAAAGCTCAAAGGAATAATACAGAAAACATGCGTAGAAAATAAAGGACGACTAATTATCCCTGCTTTCAGCCTTGGACGAACACAAGAAATTGTTTTTCTATTGGACAAAATGGAAAACGAGGGCGAGCTGCCTAAAATACCGGTTTATGTAGATAGCCCACTCAGTGTCAATGCCACGAGAATTTTCAGACTACATCCTGAATGCTACGATCAAAAACTAATTGATTATATCGAATTTGATCCCGATCCTTTCGGCTTTAACGGACTCAATTATATTACCTCTGTCGATGAATCCAAGGGAATAAATAAGCAAGAGGGACCCTGTATTATCATCTCTTCTTCGGGTATGGCTAATGCAGGAAGGGTAAGGCACCATATTGCCAATAACGTCACTGATCCTAAAAATACCATTTTAATTGTTGGTTATTGTGCTCCGGGCACAACAGGAGCACACTTAAGAAGTCAACCCAAGTCAGTTACATTTTTTGGTCAGAAACATAATATAAGGGCTTCAATTGAGGTAATGGATTCCTTCTCCGCACATGCCGATCTTGATGAACTCCTGGAATTTTTAGACCATCAAAAAAAGAAGTTGAGGAAAATATTTCTTGTGCATGGAAATGAATCCGTTAAAAAGGACTTTTCACGTACGCTAATTGATGAGGGCTTTATCAATGTGATTATTCCTGAGGAGGGCAAAGAATATGAACATTAATTCCCGGGACCTGGATTCGAATCAAAAACGATTAGGTTTTCTGTTTCTATCTTAAAGCCAACCACTTCACCTATATTAATTCTGTATGCAGAAGGCATCTTAAAAATGATTCTGTTTTGGGATTCACCAACCAATGGCTTTAGGTGAACTAATAAATGATCTCCTTGAAAAGAGGTATGGATGATTTCACCTTTTAAATCTGTGCAAATTCTACTTTGTAAACTGATATTTTCCGGTCGAATGGCAATCAATACCTCCTTACCCTCTCGCAAGCCCTGACATACGGGAAAGGTTCCAAAGTCTGATACAATCCCACTATGGGTGCAGCGACCTCTAACCTGATTAATTTTTCCTAAAAAAGATGCAGTATATAGATTGCCGGGTCTTTCATACAGTTCCTTGGGGTTTCCTGTTTGCTGTAGTCGACCATCCTTCAATAATGCAAGTCGATCAGCCACAGACAGGGCATCCAGGGTATCATGAGTTACAAAGATGGCTGTAGTTCCGCTCGTTTTAAGGATAGTATGGAGTTCCTCCCGCATCTGATCTTTCAGAACACCATCAAGATTGCTGAATGGTTCATCAAGAAGAATGATACTCGGACTTGGAGCAAGGGCTCTCGCAAGAGCGGCTCTTTGTTGTTGCCCCCCGGAGAGTTCGTGAGCATAGCGATTAGACAATTCAGCCAGATTCACCCATTCCAATACTTCAAACATTCGCTTGCGGGCAGCAGCTTTTTCCATCTTGTGGAGTCCGTAAATTACATTCTGCTCGACAGTCATATGTGGGAATAGGGCATATTCCTGAAAAACCATACCTACCTCCCTTTTCTCAGGAGGAACAAAGGTATTGTCACCTACAATCAGCCGATCCTTTAGCTTAATAGTGCCTCTCGTTGGCGATTCTAAACCGGCTATCAAGCGCAAAAGAGTTGTTTTACCACTTCCGCTTTCACCAATCAGCCCCAACATTTCACCTGAGTAAACATCCAAATCAATATCTCTAAGCGCTTCACTTCCTGAAGAAGCAAACTTTTTCGTAATACGCCTTAATTCTAAAATCGTCTCCATATTAATTTTTACGAGATACTAATTTACTCAATAAAATGATCGGGATAATTCCCGTGAGAATAATAACCAAAGCCGGTGCAGCCGCTTCAGCTACCATTTCGTCACTTGCCAGCTCAAATGCCCTTGTTGCCAAAGTATTAAAATTGAATGGACGCATAATCAATGTCAGTGGTAATTCTTTTAGTACATCTACAAATAATAATAACGCACCACTGAAAATCCCTGTTTTTACCATCGGTAAATAAATTTTACTAAGTGTTCTGGCGGGTGCCACTCCAAGAACCCTACTTGCACCAAGAAGAGAATCCGAAGTCTTCTTAAATGAGGATTCCAACGGATAATAGCCTACAGCGAGAAATCTCACAATGTATGCAAAAACCAAACCAACTAATGTCCCACTCAGCAATAAACCTAAGTTCATATTCAGCGTATTTTCCAGCCACACCGTAAGGCCCTTATCCAAGTACAGCAGCGGAATCATTATCCCAACTGCGATCACAGCGCCCGGAATAGAATAGCCCAGAGTAGAAAATCGTCCGAGTATTCTCATCAACCAAAAGGGATACAACTTTATGGAATAAATTAGTAAAAGCGCAACTGCTATCCCTAAAACTGAAACGACTGCTGCTAAGCTAAAACTATTGACTACCAAACGAATAAAAGATGAGTCCAGAAGAGATTGTGGTGAATAAATGGTCCAACTGATTAGTTGACTTACCGGAAAAATGAATCCAACCAATAGCGGAATACTACACCAAATTGTAATCAGAATTTTCCTTGTTTTAGTTGGTTCATATCGCTGCAGTGGTTTACCTGATCCTCTGTTTTCAGTATATTTGGCTTTACCTCTTTGCCATTTCTCAAGTCCCAGAATGAGAAAAACCAATAACATCAAAACTCCACACATGTATATTGCAGCTGAGATGTCACCTAACGAAAACCACGACCTGAAAATACCTGTGGTCAAGGTATTTACACCAAAGTATTTTACTGCTCCATAATCATTTAAAACCTCCATAATCACCAGACTGAGCCCGGCTACAATAGCGGGCCTTGCGACCGGCAGTGCCAATGTGAAAAATGTTCGGGTCGCACTACTTCCAAGCATCCTACCAGACTCAAGTAGGGTGGTTGATTGATTAGCAAACCACGCACGTGCCAATACATATACATATGGATATAGTACAAAAGACATAATGACCATTACCCCTTGCAAGTTGACAATTTCAAAAAAATTAGGACCAAATTCAAAACCGAGACTTCGGCTAAGGCTTTGTAAGGGACCTGTATAATCAAATATCCCAACATAAGCTATAGCTACAATATAGGTTGGTACAGCAAGCGGTAGGATCAATGCCCATTCGAAAAATTTTCTTCCATAAAACCTTGTAGTAGAAACCAGCCATGCGGTCGAGACCCCTAATAGGAGGCTAATCGCAGAAACTCCAAATACCAAAATAACTGAATTTACCACATAATTGAGCAGTACAGTCTCTGCCAGATGGTGCCAGGTATCAGATGGACCTTCAATCAGGTAATACAAAATAGTGATAAGAGGGGTTGCAATCAATACAGCACAAATAAATGCAAAAATTGTCCAGGGGTTCACTACCCTGAACAGTCTCCAGTAAAGTCCTCTTTTAATGGTTGATATCTGGTCTTTGTTGCTTATCACATCCAACCGCATTGATCAATAATACGAACAGCCTCTTCATTATACTTTCCCAGTTTATAAAGAGGTAGCGTGTCAATTTTAAAGGTCCCCCACTCTTTCAGAAAGGGAGATAATTCTATCCCCTCAATTACCGGGTACTCGTGGTTCTCCACAGACAATTTGGTCTGTACCTCATCAGATAGCAGGTATTCAAGTAACAAGATGGCTTCTTCCTTATTTGGTGCATAACGAGTTAGACCAGCCCCACTAATGTTTATATGCGTCCCCCGATTATCCTGATTGGGAAAAAGTATTCTAACCTTATTCACAACTTCTCTTTCAGCTGCTTGAGCTGATTCCGCTAATTTTGCAACATAGTAGGTATTGCAAATGGTAATGTCTCCCTGCCCTGCCGCAACCGCCTTTAATTGATCGCGATCATTGCCCCTTGGAGCTCTGGAAAAGTTTTCCGTTAACCCACGACACCAATTTGCTGTCTTTTCAGCTCCTGAATGAGCAAGAATAGAGGCTACAAGCGATTGATTATAAGTATGCTCTGAGGGACGCATGACTACTCTGTCTGCAAAATGCGGAAGTGCTAAATCCTCATAGTCAGTTACCTCTTCCGGCTGCACCCGATCAATTGAATAGGCGATAGCTCTAGCCCTGTAGGTAAAAGCAAACCATTGCTTATCTGTATCCATAAATTCAGATGGAACCCTTTTCTCCAATTCTTCACTTGAAATGGGTTGCAATAAATTAGATTGTTTCGCCTTCTCCAATCTGCCCGCATCTACTGTGATTAAAATATCAGCCGGAGATCGTGAACCTTCAAGCTCTAACTTGGTAATCAACTCGTCAGCACTTGCACTGACCACATTCACTCTAATTCCAGTCTGCTCAGTAAATGCAGAAAAAATCTGCTGATCTACGGGATAATGTCTGTGTGAATAAACATTGACTTCACCAATATAATCACCACCCGAACAGGAGGTGAACAGTATTAGTACAGAAAAAAAGATGATAAGTAAAGAATAAGATTGACCCCTTAAGTGCATAGTATTTGTTGACCTTATTTTGTCGATAATGATAAAAACGAATGTAAAGATACGTTTATTTGGAATAGTTCCAAATAGGTTAAGTCAAAAGATTTTGGCCACTTCAGTCACTTTTTAGGTCTCGAGACGCCAATAAACTACCACTTGGATTATGAGGGAATGAATTATATGGTATATAGTTTATTTACAGATCATTCAATAAAAATACTTTTTATCTGTTATTTTTGCGACTTATTTCAGAAAACCTCCGCCATATCATGAGTAAAAAAGAGCAAAAAAACAGGTACTCAGACACTGAACTGCAAGAATTCGATCAGTTGATCATAGAAAAAATGGAAAAGGCCAAAGAGCAATTAAAATTCTATGAAAACCAACTAACTGAAATCACTGAGGCCGGGGAAACTAGAGTAAGAGGTCTGGACGACGGTGTTGGTACTTCTGAATCTGAGCGATTAAACATGATGATTAATCGTACTAGAAAACACATCACCTATTTAGAAAATGCAAGGGCTCGAATTGCCAATAAAGTTTACGGAGTCTGTAGGGAGACCGGCAAGCTTATATCAAAGGAACGCTTGCGTGCTGTTCCACACGCTACTCTTAGTATTGAGGCTAAACAGACAGGAAAGAAATAAATCAAGCATTCGTCAGAAGGCTAGTTAAATAAACCAATCTGAACCTAAAAAGTAAATAGAATTGACGAATAAGCAAAAGTTTTGGTGGTTAATCGCTGTGGTTTTAATGGTTGTAATCCTGGATCAGACTCTAAAAATCTGGGTAAAAACCAATATGAATTACGGTGAAGAATTTGGTATCTTAGGTTTAAGTTGGGCAAGAATCCACTTCGTGGAAAATGAAGGTATGGCATTTGGCTTTGCTTTCGGAGGAGATTTGGGTAAAATATTTTTGAGTGTTTTCAGAATAGTCGCAGTTTCATTTATTGGCTACATTATATGGAGGTTGCTAAAAGCAGGTCAATCACTATTTTTGCTCATCAGTCTGTCTTTGATTTTTGCAGGAGCATTGGGGAATATTATTGACAGTGCATTTTATGGAATGATTTTTTCCGAATCACCATTTTTTGGACCAAAAGCAGAGTTATTTCCTGAAGGGGGTGGTTATGCGCCTTTTTTAATGGGTAAAGTTGTGGATATGTTATATTTCCCACTCATAGACACACATTGGCCTGAGTGGATGCCCCTAATGGGAGGCAGTAGATTCCAGTTTTTTAAACCGGTTTTTAATATAGCAGATGCTGCCATCACTACCGGAGTAATTAGCATATTGCTTTTCCATAGAAATATATTTCAGGATGGTGAAAATATCCTGAGTTCCAAAGAGCAAGAAGAAGAGTAAAACAGGCTTTACTAAAAGGATAAAATTATTGGCTAATAAATGAGTCCACTCCGAAAACCCCTTTCTATTACAAATTGCTGCAAAATCCAATATCTTCGTCATCAGGAAAAATCTTTCCTCAACGTAGCTATGGCTACGTCTGCGGAATATTTCCCCATCTT
>SLKL01000111.1 GCA_007134625.1 Saprospiraceae bacterium | reverse complement strand
TGTAGATGAAATGAGGCTGGTAATTGTCAGATAAAAAAATATTTCAAAAACAATTGAAAATTATTTTTATGAATGCATAAAGAATACTTACAGAATAAGTAACTTAGCCTTTTGAATTCTTTTTTTATTTAAAATTTTTGCTATATTATTTTTAACAAAAACTTGAAACACTATTTACCGGTGAAAAAACCGGGATTATTTAGTACAAGCCTCAAACCCCAAAGCTTTAATCACAACAATCTATTAAATTCAACACAATGAAATTTTTCAGTTTTTTTAGACAAGAACTTGCCATAGACCTTGGAACTGCAAATACTTTGATCATACAGGATGATGAAATAGTAGTTGATGAACCATCAATTGTTGCCATAGATAGGAAAACAGGTGAAACCATAGCAGTAGGTCACAAAGCCATGCAAATGCATGAAAAAACCCACGAAAACATCAAAACAGTAAGACCCCTCAAAGATGGTGTGATTGCAGATTTTCAGGCAGCCGAAAGCATGATAGAGGGTATGATCAATATGATGGGCTCTAGAAGGCGCTTTTTTTCTCATCTAAAAATGGTCATTTGTATTCCTTCAGGAATTACTGAAGTTGAAAAGCGGGCCGTTTTTGATTCCGCAGACCACGTTGACAGCAAAGAAACTTATCTGATTCACGAGCCCATGGCAGCCGCTTTGGGAATTGGAATAGACGTTGAAGCCCCAATAGGAAACATGATTGTTGATATTGGTGGTGGAACAACAGAAATTGCTGTAATTGCATTATCCGGAATAGTAGGAGAGCAATCCATCAGAACTGCCGGCGATGAATTTACCCTTGACATCATGGACTTCATGAAAAGACAGTACAATATATTGATTGGGGAGAGGACTGCCGAACAGATCAAAATAAATGTAGGCGCAGCATTGACTGAACTGGACAACCCACCGGATGATTTCGCTGTGAATGGAAGAGACTTGATGACAGGAATTCCCAAGCAAGTTACTATAGGCTACAAAGAAGTAGCTGAGTCACTCGATAATTCAATAGCAAAAATTGAAGAAGCAATACTCAAAGCATTAGAAAACACTCCTCCGGAGTTAGCGTCCGATATATTCAAAACCGGAATTTACCTCACAGGAGGAGGAGCATTACTCAGGGGTTTAGACAAAAGAATAGCGGACAAAACAAAACTTGTTGTACACATTGCAGACGACCCATTACGAGCAGTTGTAAGGGGCACTGGGCTGGCACTGAAAAACTCTGATCGATTCTCCTTCCTTATTGACAGAAAGAGCATATAATTTCAGTAAAGACCTGAATAAAAAATGATCAGTCTAATTAACTTCATCATCAAAAACGGAGCCATTTTTATGTTTCTGTTTTTGCAAACCATCTGCATGTGGATGATAGTTACTTTCAATGATCATCAACGCGAAATATTTTTACACAACACCGTCTTAATCACCTCCGGTGCTCAGGAAAGAATAAGCAACCTCTACGATTATTGGGCACTTTACAGCATATCAGATAGTCTGGCGATGGAAAATGCTCGATTAAAAGAACAACTTTTCTCCGGTTCTACCTCAGCCCAACATCCAAAGGACGAGTTAGATCAATATGGAAAGGATTCAATAATTGCTGCCAAGATCATTTACAACCGAATTTCAGGAGGAAATAATCACCTTCTAATCAATAGAGGAAAAAACCATGGCATTGATCGGGGGATGGGAGTAATTACCGCTGAAAAGGGAGTTGCAGGGATAATCAAGGCTTGTACTAGGAATTATTGCAGTGTCTTATCAATACTCCATTCTCAGGCAAGCATCAGCGGCAAAATAAAAAACAGAGGATATTTTGGTTCCCTGGTTTGGCGCTCTGCCAATCCCAGATTACTGCAACTGGAAGCCATACCTATACATGCTACTTTTGAAGTTGGAGATACTGTAGTAACAAGTGGTTTTTCCACTATTTTTCCCGAGGGCATTCCTCTGGGGACCATCCAAAGCTATGAAATCCCTTCAGGTAGTAACTTCTACAGAATTGAAGTAAGGACGCTGAATGATTTATCAAAAGCCAGATATGTATATGTGGTGAAAGATTTACACAAAGCAGAAAAAGATTCTCTTTTATTACCTTTGCTGAATGAGTGATCAACTACTAAAATACGGTTTCTGGTTTATTGCATTGACCCTCGCTCAGATTCTTATTTTCAGAGGGATAGCTTTTGGCTGGGGAGATCAGCATTATTTTCAGGTGCTGATTTACCCATTGTTGATCCTAATTTTACCATTGAATTTTTCCAGAGTACAAATCATGTTGATCGCCTTTTCTATGGGGCTTATTATTGATCTTTTTTATTTATCACCGGGAGTACATAGTGCAGCTTTGGTTTTTACTGCTTTTGTCAGAAAAATTGTCCTGAATTTTATGGAGCCGAGGGGTGGATATAAAGTAAATATCAGTCCGATTCTATATCACATGGGAATGAACTGGTTTCTAAGTTTTTCAGCAATTTTGGTTTTTTTACACCATTTGGTTTACTTCAGTCTTGAAGTATTTAGTTTTCAGTTTGCAATCACCATTTGGTTAAAAACAATTTTTAGCTTTTTGACTTCGTATCTGTTTATATTGGCTATTGCCGTTATCATCAATCCAAAATAGGCATCATGGCAAAAGAAATAAAGGACGGAAAACAGAGATTGAGCCAAATTCTTGTATTAGTTGGATTGGTTACACTGGTATTGATATTTAAATTGGGACAACTCCAGCTGGCCGATTCAGAGTTTATTGAAAGAGCTCGCAATTCAGCTATTTATAAAAACACAACTTATCCATCAAGGGGATTAATTTACGACAGGAACAAACAACTGCTCACCCTTAACGATCCGATCTATGATCTGATGTTTACCTATAATTTGCTGGACCGCGACATGGACACCCTCAAGTTTTGTGCACTTTTGGGAATAGACATAGAAACTTTTAAGAAAAATATTGATAAAGACTGGTCTCACGGAAGATTCAGCAGGCATGTCCCAACTACGTTTATGCGGATGATCTCACCTGAAACCTTTACAGCCTTTCAGGAGCACCTGCATCAGTTCCCGGGTTTTGAATTCAGCTTAAGAAACATCAGGTCTTACCCACATACCCATGCAGCACATATTATGGGCTACATCAGTGAGGTAAACAGAGATATTATTGCAAGGTCGGGTGGTATATATGCAGCAGGTGATTATTACGGAGCAAGCGGAATTGAAAGGATATATGAACCGGTTTTAAGAGGTGAAAAAGGAAATGAATTTGTCTTGAGAGATAATCTTGGTCGGTATGTTGGCCCATTAAGCAATGGACTACTAGATAGCCCTGCGGTATCGGGTACTAACCTGATGGCTACAATTGATCTGGATTTACAGGCCTATGCAGAAAAACTATTGCAAAATAAAAAAGGGAGTATAGTTGCCATTGAACCTGCAAGCGGTGAGGTTCTTGTTATGGCAAGTAGTCCCGGTTATGATCCCAATAAACTAGCCATTAAAAGAGGGCGTGGTGATGCTTTCACAGAATTGGTTAGAGACAGTTTAAATCCCCTTTTCAACCGTGGGATACAGGCTAAATATCCTCCGGGCTCCATTTTCAAACCCATACTTGCATTGATTGCACTTCAGGAGGAGATACTTACTGCAAGAAGGCACATTACCTGTCAGGGAGCATACTACTACAGACGCTCCCGCTGGGGATGTACTGCCGGACCGGGGACGAGAAATGTAACAAGAGCTATTCAACGGTCATGCAATTCCTTTTTCTATCAGATATACAGAGAAATTCTGGAAAAAGAAGGATTTAACAGACCGGAAAAGGGCCTTGCAGTAATTAATGAATATTTGCAGCAATTTGGCCTTGGCGCACCAACGGGAATTGACCTGCCCGGTGAAACCGGTGGGTTGGTGCCTAACAATGAATTTTACCGCAGAATGTATGCATCTGAAGGTGGTAGGTGGTACTCAACCTACACACTCTCCAATGCTATCGGGCAGGGCGAGTTAGAACTGACGACATTACAAATGGCCAATCTGGTTTCCATTATCGCCAACAGGGGCTTTTTTATTCAACCCCACCTTATCAGGGGAGAGATATTACCCAATGGTAATGTTCAGCCCTACAGCAGAAACAAACAACATATACCTATTGATCCGGAGCACTTTGAAGTAGTTATCGATGCCATGGAACTCGCTGTCTATGCTTCATCAGGGAGATTGGCAGCTGTTCCCGGACTGAGCGTATGCGGAAAAACAGGAACGAGTGAAAATCCCCATGGTGACAATCACTCCGTTTTCTTTGCATTTGCACCCAAGGAAAATCCACAAATAGCAATTGCCGTTTATGTTGAAAATGCCGGTTGGGGTAGTGCATTTGCTGCCCCTATTGCAGGGCTTATTATCGAAAAATATTTGAATAAAGAAATCAGCCGACAGCGTCAATGGATTGAAAACCGAATGCTTGAAGCTGACCTTTTAATGATTCCATAATTGAAAAAGAATGACAATCAGTTTAATTGTAGCTATATCTAAAAACAGAGTCATTGGAATTGACAATCAAATTCCATGGTACCTACCTGCCGACCTGAAGTATTTCAAAAGGACGACACTTGGGCACCACATCCTTATGGGAAGAAAAAGCTATCTGTCAATTGGTAAGCCACTACCAAGAAGAACAAATTTGGTATTGACAAGAAATGCATTCTTTACCGCTGCGGGAATACAAGTTATTCACAGCATTGAAGGGGGGATCGAATTGGCAAAGGCAGCAGGAGAAGATGAATTATTCATCATAGGCGGAGGAGAAATATACCGCCAAAGTATGGAATTGGTGGATCGTATGTATATAACTGAAGTGGATATCGAAACAGAGGGAGACACTTTTTTCCCGGAAATTGATGAATCTCAGTGGAAATTAAGCTCCGAGGAATACCATAAAGCTGATGAGCGCAACAAATGGAACTACTGCTTTAAAATTTATGACCGGAGCTCAAGGTAGAAAGATCAAAACCGCTTTAACATACCCTGTAAGTAACTTTTAGTACGCTCTACATCTTTACTGACATTCCTATCAGTCTCTAAAACCGGAACAATTTCTCTGTACTCCTGAAGCAAGGATTGCAATGAGGGGGAAAGGTCCTTATAATCCCTTAAAGAAAGCGCCTGCATAGCCGTGTAGTATTCCATTGCTAAGACAGTAAAGGTATTATTTAAAATGGTGTAAGTTTTAACAGCGGCATTAGCAGCCATGCTAACATGATCTTCTTGCCCCATACTTGATATAATGCTGTCCACACTTGATGGAGTTGCCAGTTGTTTATTCAAACTAACTGTCGATGCTGCTGAATACTGCAAAATCATCAAACCGGAGTTGATACCGGCATCTTTTATAAGACAAACAGGAAGTCCCCTATGTCCATTGATTAGTTGATAAATCCTTCTTTCCGCTATTGATCCCAGTTCGCACAATCCAAGCGCCAGATGATCCATTGAAAAAGCAATAGGTTGAGCATGAAAATTTCCCCCAGATATAATCACTTCATCATCAGGAAAAATAAGAGGATTGTCAGAGACTGAGTTGATTTCGGTTTCTATTACATCATCTACCCTGTCGATAAGGTCACTAACCGCTCCATGAACCTGAGGAATACACCTGAATGAATAAGGATCCTGTACGCTGTTCTGAGGTCTTTGATCAATACCAGATCCCTTTAACCATTCCAAAATCTCAGCTGCAACTGATTTCTGCCCATGATGAGGACGAATTTTATGCACCCTTGGATCATATGGGCTAAGTCTGCAATTAAAAGCTTCAATGCTCAATGCACTGCACAAATTAGCAAGTTTCAATAATTTTCTACCTTTAACAACAGCTTGTAAACCATAGGCCGTAGAGAACTGCGTTCCATTGATAAGAGCGAGCCCTTCTTTGGAGACCATTCTGAGCGGTTCCAAACCAATTTTGTTAAGGAATTCTGTGGCAGGGACAATCTTATCCTCATATTTGATATCGCCTTCTCCCAACAGGCAAAGGCTCATATGAGCCAGAGGTGCAAGATCTCCGGAAGCTCCCAAAGACCCCTGCTCATGAATTAGAGGCACAGCTCCGGAATTATAAATTTGAACCAAATGATTCAGTAGCTGCAATCTAATTCCCGAATGTCCAAGACTTAGGTTTTTTATTTTTAGCAGGAGGATAGTTCGTGCTACTTCGTCAGGAACATAAGCTCCACTTCCACAGGCATGTGATAACAGTAAGTTCTCCTGTAATTGTCCAAGACTTGAAGCATCAATGTGCACATCACAAAGATGCCCAAAGCCAGTATTTATTCCATAATGAACATTGCCTTTCGATTCTTCGCGTTCAAGAAAAGACCTGCAATATTCAACAGCCTTAATCGCTTCATCGGATAACTTTACTTGTTTTTCATCCTCAACACACTTGTAGAAATCGATCGGTTTCTGATGATCTAAACCAATCGAAAAATCACTATTTGTCATTCCTAAAAAGTTTGGTCCTTTAATTATTCTGAAAGGGATTCAAATCGTCTATTCAAAATGGAGCGCAATTTACGAACTTCAATTTACCCGCAAAAGAAAAATCATGGATATTCCAACTTACTGCAGCAATCAAAATCTCATTCACTTTATGATGAGTCCACTCTGAAAATTTATGAAACAGAGATATTCAGAGACATATCACTTAACTCATGCTTAACAAAAAAACCCACTAACCTTTAATGAAAATAAAATAATATGAAAGCAGATTAAGTTTTAACTGAAATTTGTTGGGCGAGTTGGCTAAAAGAGGTTCCCCTTCAAGCAATGCGAATAAAAGCGCTTTTAGTCAATAAGTATTCCTTCAGTTTTCATATGTTTGCATTTATTTTTTAACGGAAAAAACGACCATGATGTACAAATTTTTATTTGCAATTCCCATGATTCTTTTAATGTCTTTTTCAATGTCAGCCCAGCAGGTAGCTGTTGTGGATGTTTCAAAAGTTCTCGAAAGCGTAGAGGATTATCGAATGGCACAAAGAGAATTAGATAATATAGCTGCAGGGTGGCAAAGGGACATTGCCGAAGAATACGATAAAATCAGAAGTCTTTACAATCGCTATCAAGCGGAACAAGTACTTCTTTCTGAAGAGCAAAGAGCAGAGCGAGAAGAAGAAATCATGGAGAAAGAGAAGGCAGTTCGCGAACTTCAGCGGGCGAGATTCGGTCCTGAAGGTGAACTTTTCAGAAAACGTCAGGAATTGGTCTCACCCATACAAGATAGAGTTTTCGGAGTGATACAAGAATATGCTAACTCCAGGGGTTTTGATATTATTTTCGACAAAAGTAGTGAAGCAGGATTGTTATTTGTAAGCGATCGCTTTGATAAAACTGATGATATTATCCGAAGAATTCGCTAATTTAAGGTGGAAACTTATATATCTAAAAGTTATTAAATTGTAATTATTCGGTGCAAGTATTAATGGGTATTAAAATTTCCTTATTTTTGCCGCTCATTATTGAAAAGCAGTTTTTTCTGCACGATTAAAAGAATTAAACATTAGAAAAAAATTAAATCTATGAAAAACATGTTCAAAATTTTTGTACTCGGTCTTCTTATGTTTGGCATGAGTCAAACCAATGAACTAATTGCTCAAAAAATCGGGCATTTGAATTCAGCAGCTATTTTATCTGAAATGCCTGAAGTGTTGGCTGCAGACGCTGAACTGGAAACATTACAAAAACAATTGGTAGCTCAGGCTCAGAGAAGAATAGAATCTCTGCAGCAGGACTATCAAGAGCTAATAAGGCAAGAACAACAAGGTGATTTATCTCCACGTCGTTTGCAAGAAGAGCAGATGAGACTGAGAGAAAAAGAGCAGGAGCTTGCTATGGAAGAGCAAAATATCCAAACCACTTTGATGAGGAAAAGAAATGAGTTGATCAACCCAATTTTGGAAAGAGTTCAAGATGCCATTGATGAGGTGGCAAGAGAAAACAACTTCCAGTATATTCTGGATACAAGTGGTGGCAGCGTACTGTTTGCTGATGATTCCAATGACATTACCTCAATGGTAAGAGCTAAGCTGGGAATCAATTAAAGAAAAAAGCAATATTACAGAAACATAAAACCCGGTAAACATTGTTTATCGGGTTTTTTTAATTTAACAAGCTTAATCTTACTATTCTGACATTCTCTCCTTTAAGCTTTGAAGGCTACTTATAAACCGATATATTGTTCAACTTCCTAAAATAACAAGGCTGTGACATAAACTATTGGGGATTCAAATTCTGCTGATGCTGCAAACCTTATTTCGACTGGCTCGATAACCTTTAGGAGTTTTGAAAACCCTATCTGGTGTTTTTAACATGACTAAGCCCTGGTAGCATAGCAGAAGTAGCTTTCTTTTTTGGCATCGCCCCAAAAAAGAAACAAAAAAGGTCTAGGACTACTCGCTTTTTTTGATCCATTTAACAAAGTTGTAGCCGGACCCACTTAAACTCGCTTTAGCCATTCTTTTGCTGACTCATGTCCGATGGGACGAGTGCCAAATAGGTTGAAAAATAATATATTCTTGGCTTTGAACTGCAAGTTTATAAGAATTGCTAAAACTCAGACAGGTAAGTGGCTCTTTTCGTCTACAACTTTGAATGGATCCTCAAAAAAATCAAGAAGGTCCGATTTTTCTAATACAGGAAGATTTAGGGTTTATGGGTAAAACTTATTAGGTTTAACTCTGTAGTTCTTTTGTTGAATTGATAAACACTAGTTAATTCAATATCCAAAATTCAAAAGTGAGTGAACTTGAATCAGGTGTTGGTTTTTACTAGCCCGTAGATTACAAAGAATATAAAAAAATAAGCAGTTAGCAAGGGATGATCATTCTGGTAATTTTAAAGCCACAAAATTTTATATCATAGCCAATAACAACATAGCCTTTTTAAACTTCTCTTAAGCATTGCACGTTGCATTGTTAGACATTAAAAATAAATACACCATGCATTTTTATAAAAAAGCAATTTATTTGGGATTAGGACTTTTGTTTTTCCTGTTCCTTCCTTGGGTGTTTCCATCCAATCTAATGGTATTTGTCTCCATTATGGCATCTACAGTTTTATTGGTAATGCTTGCTCTTATGGTTTTAAAAGATCAATCGAAAACAAAAGCCGACGAAAGCGATGAAATCCCTGTACCGGAGGATTAAGCAATTGGCAGATATAGTTTCATGAAATTCTAAAACAATCATC
>SLKL01000132.1 GCA_007134625.1 Saprospiraceae bacterium | reverse complement strand
GCAGTTCTTGAAAGTAATATCTAAAATTAATTTTTTTAGATTGAAATACCCATTACCAAAATAATGGGTATTTTTTATTGTGACTTTATTGAATGACTAAATCATAGAAAAGAATAACCTATAAAATGGAAGAATCAATTACATTAAATTATTACAATCCTAATCAACCGCCATCCTTAGAAATAAAGCAAAATATCATTGATTTCTTATTTGTACACCTTGATCAATATGGTGACAAAAAGGAGGATATCGAAAAATGCTTTGACTATGCAATGAGTAGTGAAAAAGGGAAAGGTGGATTCATTGTTACTGCTGTGCTAGAGGATGAAATTGTTGGGACTACCATAATAAACGACACTGGCATGAAAGGCTATATCCCTGAAAACATACTGGTATATATTGCGGTAAATGGAGAAAAGAGAGGTATGGGGATTGGAAAAAAACTAATGAAGGCAGCAATTGAAAAAGCGGATGGAGCTATTGCATTACATGTTGAGCCGGATAATCCCGCGCGTTACCTATATGAAAAAATAGGATTTACAAACAAATATCTTGAAATGAGGTACCACCCCTCTTAGAAAAATTAACCCTGTATTTTAATGACTTGGCATACCTCAAAAATTGAGATTAGCCGTTCAGCTTATTTGAATAATTTAACTTTTATTCGAACTCAGCTACCGGAAAATGTAAAGCTTTCTTCAGTAGTAAAAGGAAATGCTTATGGACATGGTATAAAACCATTTGTCAATATTGCATTGGAAAATCAAATAAATCATTTTTCAGTTTTTAGTTCAGAAGAAGCCTGGCAGGTATTTGAGGTTCTTGGAGACAGGCAAGCTGATATCATGATTATGGGCATTGTTCCTGACGAGGCTCTTGAGTGGGTGATAAGTAATGAAATTCAATTTTATGTATTTGATTTGGGGCGGCTGACTAATGCTATTAAGGCAGCTAAGAAAGTGGGTAAACCCGCCTTAATTCACCTTGAGTTGGAAACCGGGATGAATAGAACCGGTTTTACAGAAAAGGAACTAAGCGAAGCCGTTTCCTTAATAATTGAGAACGATGTTTACCTCAAAGTTCTAGGTGCTTGCACTCATTTTGCAGGAGCAGAAAGCATTTCCAACTACGTCCGTATCGAAAGGCAGAAATCCAGATATATTGAACTATGCAGTTCTCTTCAGGATAGAATGCGTAATATTCAGTTTTTCCATGCATGTTGTTCGGCCGGTATTATGAGATATCCTGAGATGGTTGGAGATTTAGCACGAATTGGAATAATGCAATACGGTTTCTGGCCCAGTTATGAAACCTTTATTGAGTATTCCAGTGACAAGTTAATAAAAACAGATCCACTCAAAAGAATTATTTCCTGGAAAACATCAATCATGGATATAAAGGATGTAAAACGCGGTGAATACATAGGTTATGGATCCATTTATCTGGCAAGTAAAGACCTTAAAATTGCTTTAGTCCCCGTAGGTTACGGAAATGGATATAGCCGCTCTTTAAGCAATGTTGGCAGAGTTTTGGTAGGTGAAAAGCGAATCGCCGTTATCGGGAGAGTCAATATGAACCTGATAGCAGTTGACATTACTGATGTACCCGGGACACAAAAAGGAGATGAGGTTGTTCTAATTGGCAAACAAGGTGAACTTGAGATAAGTGTAGCCTCATTTGGTGATGCCAGTAATCAGATTAATTATGAATTATTGACCAGATTACCGGATAAATTACCTAGAATTATCGTTGATTAATAAAAAGTACTCAATGGCATACATTACACTCAATAAAGAAAAGTTAAAAGAGAATTACAATTTTCTTGATAAGTTATTCAAGTCCAAGGGAATAGATTGGGCCATTGTGACCAAACTTCTCTGTGGAAATAAATTATTTTTAAAAGAAGTGTTGGATCTAGGTATCAAGGAGGTATGTGATTCCAGAATAAGTAACCTCAGGAAAATAAAAGATATAAAACCCGAAGTTCAAACGGTATATATCAAACCACCTGCCCAGGAAATCATCCCTGATATTGTAAAATACGCTGACGTAAGTTTTAACTCAGAAAGTAGAACGATTAAACTACTTAGTGAAGAGGCCGTTAAGCAGAATAAAATGCATAAGGTCATTATCATGATAGAGCTCGGTGATCTACGGGAGGGAATAATGGGGGAACATCTAATTGATTTTTATGAGTCAGTTTTCAGATTACCCAATATTAAAGTGAATGGAATAGGCTCCAACTTAAATTGTTTACATGGGGTAATGCCCTCGCAAGACAAGTTCGTCATGCTAAGTTTATATAAACAGCTAATTGACGCAAAATTCGGTAAGAACATTCCTTGGGTGACAGGTGGTACTTCGGTTGTTATTCCAATGATTTTAAACCATACTCTTCCTTCAGGGGTGAATCACTTTAGGGTTGGTGAAACTCTGTATTTTGGTGCAGACCTTGTCAATTCAACAACCATTGAAGGTATGCATAATGATGTTTTTATGCTTTACACCCAAATTATTGAAATCACAGAAAAACCGGTTATTCCCATTGGAGAATTAGCCGAAAATCCATCAGGAGAAGTTTTTGAAGTGGATGAGAGGGATTATGGCAAAACCAGCTTCCGGGCAATTCTGGATATTGGATTATTGGACATTTCTCCTGATTATTTAATACCGGAGGATGACTCTATTGAAATAGTAAATGCCAGTTCAGATATGCTCATTTTGAACCTGGGCACGAACAAAAAGAAATACAAAGTTGGAGATTACATCTGTTTTGGACTTAAGTATATGGGTGCTTTGGCACTTTTCAATTCATATTACATTGAAAAGCGGCTTGACTAAAGGTTGAGATTTAGTTGAACTTTACAATGCAAAGAAGTTCTTTATCTCTACCCCACCCTCAACCTCACTTATTCTAATTCCGGTGTAGCCGGTCATGCTATTTCCTATATAAATAAATGCTCTGGCTTTCTCATCTTTTCCGACTTCAATATCGTACTCACACATGATGTCGTCCTTATTAACACTTTGGTTTTCTCTTGGATAAGGAAGGGTACTCAAATCCAAAAAACAATCTTCTCCTGAATAGAATTTAGGATACATCGCTCTTGCCATCAAAAAGCCCTGTTGGAGTGTCATATCAGGAAAAAAACCTTTGTAGGCGTGATATTCCCATCCGATTTCCTCATAAAAGATAAAACCACCGGCAAACTCTCTTCGACTCCTCTTATAGTCAGATTCTTCTTGTATTTCAAAATCCTCCTCATTAATAGTAACCCAATCCGCTTGATCATTTCCGGTATTATTGATATTTTTTTGATATATTTCATGATCAATGGGATATAATTGCTCGTTAAAATATTCAGGCAGTGTAGCAGCAGGATTAAAGCCGGGTGCCTCTACAGGCAAAAGAAAACCATCAAATAAAAACCCTTTTTGATCCTCATAGGAGACCTCTATCCATTCACCTTGAAAACCATTAGACTCAAATGATATTCCTGTAGATTCTATCAGCTCTACATAATTACCGTATTCAATTCGTCCTAAGACACTACCGGATGTGGATGGCTCTGATCTAAGATTTAAACCGGTGAATGCAGCAACATAAAGATACAACGGATTTTGAGTCGAAAATTCATTCTGAATTTCTTCTTGATTATCATCAAAGTCAGAAACATCATTTATTTGATTGACATCCTCTGAAGAGTGAGAATCACCGCCGCAAGATGACAAAATAAATAGGCCGGCAACAAATAAATGTAAAAGTTTTTTCATAATATTGAATCAAAAAAAGGCCCGACGTATCAAATGTCGGACCTTGGTTTATTGGTTACTAAAAAAATTATTAATCTAATCGGTAAACATCACTATCATCGGTATTAAGTTCACCGATTTCAATGCCGTGAGTTTCATTTATATCCTGATTTTCTCCCTGCAATTCATCTGCGTACATGACACCAAGAACCGGCGCAATAACCAATCCAACCAGACAGGTCAACTTGATAAGGATATTCATAGATGGACCTGAAGTGTCTTTAAATGGATCACCAACAGTATCACCGGTTACAGAAGCTTTGTGGGCATCAGATCCTTTATATACCATTTCTCCGTTTATTTCAACACCTGCTTCAAATGACTTTTTAGCATTGTCCCAAGCACCTCCGGCATTATTTTGGAATATAGCCCACATCACACCGGATACAGCAACACCAGCCATGTAACTACCTAATGCTTCAGGCCCCATAGTAAATCCAACCAAAACAGGAACAACGATAGAAAGTGAACCCGGTAACAACATTTCTCTCAATGCTGCTTTTGTAGAAATTTCAACGCATTTTTCGTATTCAGGTGTGGCAGTACCTTCGAGTATACCCGGTATTTCTCTGAACTGTCTCCTGACTTCTTCAACCATTGCCATAGCGGCTCTACCCACTGCACTTATCGCCAAAGCGGAGAAGACAACAGGTATCATAGCACCAATAAATAATGCTGAAAGGACCTTTGCGTCAAAAATATTTATTCCATTGATACCGGTAAAAGTAACGTAAGCTGCAAAAAGAGCAAGCGCCGTTAAAGCAGCAGATGCAATAGCAAATCCCTTACCCATTGCCGCAGTAGTATTACCTACACTATCGAGAATGTCAGTTCTTTTTCTTACTTCCGGAGGCAATTCACTCATTTCTGCAATACCTCCCGCGTTATCGGCAATAGGACCAAATGCATCAATTGCCAATTGCATAGCCGTAGTAGCCATCATTGAACTTACCGCAATGGCAACTCCGTAAAATCCGGCAAAAGCATAGGCACCCCAAATAGAGAATGCAAACAATAATATAGGCAGAAAAGTGGACATCATACCGACGGAAAGACCCGCAATAATATTGGTAGCGTGACCAGTGGCAGATTGTCTAACAATTCCAAGAACCGGCTTTTTACCCATACCTGTATAATACTCTGTAAGGAAGGCAATAGCCGCACCTACGAACAAACCAATCAATACCGCAAAAAACACATCATTGGATGTTGCAGTGGACATGTAAAATTCTCCCTGACTGAATACCTGAATATCCAATACATCCGGCAACATCCACTTAATCGCAAAATAAGATGCTACACCGGTAAGGGCAATTGACATCCAGTTTCCAAGATTCATGGCAAATTGAACCTTACTCTCTGAGGTTTCATTGCTATTGACCCTGACAAACCAGGTACCAATAATAGAAAAAACAATTCCAAGCCCGGCAATCAACACAGGAAGTAGAATTGGACCAATACCACCAAAAGCATCGACAATTTCTCCACCCATGTCTCTGATTACATAATTTCCAAGAACCATAGCGGCAAGAATGGTCGCTACATAAGAACCAAAGAGGTCGGCCCCCATACCTGCAACATCACCCACATTGTCACCCACATTATCTGCTATGGTCGCAGGGTTACGTGGATCATCTTCGGGAATACCGGCTTCCACTTTTCCAACAAGATCAGCTCCAACATCAGCAGCCTTAGTATATATACCACCACCAACTCTTGCAAAAAGAGCAATTGATTCAGCACCAAGTGAAAAACCTGCTAAAACCTCTAACACTACAGTCATAGCTTTTTGCGCATCCATATTGACATTATTGATCTCTACCCCAATGTATTCCCCACCCATAAAATAGACAAAGAAAATAGCGAAAAGGGCACTTAATCCCAAAACTGCCAGACCTGCAACTCCTAATCCCATAACCGTACCACCGCGGAAAGCAATGTGCAGGGCTTTAGGGAGACTTTCACGGGCAGCCTGAGCGGTTCTAACGTTGGCTTTTGTAGCGATTTTCATACCGATAACACCGGCAATAGCTGAAAAACCGGCACCAATAACAAAGGCAATTACAATAAACCAATGCGTGGTATCCACCTGAAAAGATAGAATACCCAATGCCGCACCTGCAATGACTACAAATATGGCAAGACTTGTATATTCAGCCTTCAGAAATGCCATGGCTCCGTCAGCAATATACTTAGCAATTCCGGACATCTTTTCATTCCCCGGATCCTGTTTACCTACCCAATAAGATAACCATGCCATATACGCGAGACCCAACACACCAAAAAGTGGTAATAATAGATATAATGATTCCATAATGAAGTTTTAATTGATTTTTCTAAAATAAATCCAATCCCGAGCGATACCAAAATGTATCAAAAGACCGCAAAGATATATTTTTTTTAGAGTTTAAAGTAAAATTTGAAATGTGCGTAAAAATTTGTTTAAATAAAATTCGCTTTTCAATGAGAAAAAAAATTGGCAAAATATTTTTTTAATTAGGATTCCTACCTATATTTGCGCTGTATTTATTTTTTAACAAAAAAACATTACCAATGAAAACAAACATTTTTTACCATGCAGGCTGCACAGTTTGTAAAAGTGCAGAAAATGAAATTCTTCAACTCACCAAAGGGGATAATCTGGAAATTGTCCACTTAGGAGATCAACCGGAGAGAATCCAAAATGCTGAAAAGGAAGGAGTAAAATCTGTTCCTGCTATTGTAACATCATCAGGCACCGTATTACACATTAATTACGGAGCATCATTAGAAGATTTGAAAAACTAATTTTTTTTAACCCTATTAGTTAGGAATCCTAAAATTATTTAAAATATGAAACAAAGAGTCCTCTCCGAAAACCCTTTTCGTCATGAAAATTAGCGAAAAATTCAAGATCGAGGAAGAAGGGAAAATATTCCACAGGCGTAGCCACAGCTACGTTGAGGAAAGATTTTTCCTGATGACGAAGATATTGGATTTTGCAGCAATTTGTAATAGAAAGGGGTTTTCGGAGAGGACTCATAATCATCATCTCAATTTTTATTTTTTCCTTTTTCGAAGTATATGCCTGCGAAAATTGCAGTAATTATGACAATCAGGATTTTAAGGTTCAAAATGTAAGTGTCACCCATCATCCCTGGATAGCAGCAACTGTTTGGGAGATTGAAGTCAAGGGAAAGGCAGGAAACACTAAGCCCGTACCGGCCGGACAATTAAATGGAGCACCTGTTCTTGGCTATGTATTTCCGACCAACTTAAGTCCTGAGGTTGCCGGTTTTGGAAACGCTGAAGGTATTCTCGCCCTTGCGTTAACTTCCCATCCTGATTTCGATGATACTCCCCTGTGGGACGAGAGCGGCGATGGGAACTATGACAATGACGGTGGTGTCTGGCATCCGCATTGGGTAGTATTAACACAGGACGAGAGAGTTGAAGGCGGATTTTCCGTATTAGAGTTTAATCCAAAGGACGAATCCGTAACTATGCCACCTACTAATCCGGGCATGCCCATGTATATGGATTCACCGGGGTTCCAGGTAATTACCGATGGAAATAAAATCCGTACAGTAGTCCCAGATTACAGGATCAGATTCAATACGGAGTTCAATTTTGATGTGGTTACTTGCTTTATGATGGTGGACACAGGTGAAGCTGAAGAGGGATCATCACATGGCAATGGCGAAATGCCCATGCTTGGCGTCTATAGAGTTTACGATGTAGCTAGTGGAGATCTTTCTCTGCCTTACTCCGTTCAGGCGGCCAAGTAAGTTTCTTATAATTTGAAAGTATTATTTTTTTGGGCGTTTGATAGGATTCTATCAAACGCCCGTTTTTCTAATTTGAGGCTAAATTAAATTTACTATCTTGTGCATTGTTTTTTATTTAATGAATAACACACAAATGAAAATGAAAGATTCAGATTTTAATCTTGATTTTCAAAATCAACATATCGAAAGTAAAATTGTAGCCGCTTTGGAGCGGATTTCTCAGGCATTCAGAGTTTTATTGTGGGAGGAAAGCAAGGATTATTCACTGAGTCCCATAATGATTCAGATTTTGATTTTTTTAGATAACCACAGCCTCGAAAAACGCAAAGTCAGTTATCTTGCTGATGAGTTCAATATGACCAAAGCTACTATAAGCGACTCAGTAAGAGTTTTAGTTAAAAAGGAGTTAGTAAGAAAAGAATACGACTCCACTGATAACAGGAGCCAATTTTTAATCCTAACTGATAAGGGTAGAGATATAGTACGAAAAGCTTCTCTCTTTTCACAAGATATAAGAAAACCTGTTGAGCAGATGGAGGAGGCTGAAAAGGAGATACTTTTGTTAAAGCTTTTGGATATAATTTCTTTTCTGAATAAGACAGGAGTGATAACCATACAAAGGATGTGTTTAAGTTGTCGGTACCATGAATACAAAAGCGATTCAAAGGAGCATTTTTGCCACTTACTCAATGAAAGGCTAAAAATTTCAGATTTGCGAATTGACTGTCCTGAACATGAACTGGTAGGAAAAACCTGAAATCCCCTAAAACACCTCGCGTATGAACAACAGTTTACTTCCACAAAATTCCGAAATTAAAGCCCTGAGTTCCAGGATAATTGATGAATTGAGAGAAGACAGGCATTTTATGGACTATATCTATGATAAAAGTCATGGCGATATGAATCTCCAATGGGTAGGAAAACCGATGAACAGACATTATCTTACGCTATGGGCTATTAAAAAATTGAACTACCCAATTCACCCATACTTTGTAACGGCACTACTGATTTTAGCCGGTATATTTCTAATTTATGGTGCCTTAGAAGGACCTAGAATTATTGACAGAATCCAATTTATTGCGTCATTAGTATTTATAGTCATTCTTTCTCCATTGACAGTAAAAAAAATACAGCACAATACAGCTTATGCAGTAACTGATAGTGGAATTTTCTTCAAGTTTTATAAAGGTCGAAAACCTGAATACCACTTTATGGATTTCAATGACATCCGATCCTTTAGAGTTGACAAAGAAAAAAAATACAATCCAAAAGTGATTATATATCCTATGACACCCATTGATTTTACCACAAAGGACTATATCACTGAGGAGGTAAATTGTTTCCCCACGATAGAAAATCAAAAGTATGCGGATGAACTTGCCAACTTTCTCTCTGAGTTAAGAATAAAGAGAAGAATGGAGTTGATAAAAGAAGGGAGTAAAAGAAGGTAAGAGGGACTTTTGGATGAGCTGGGATAGCTTAAATTTATTCAAAATAGTCCTTAATTTATTGTTGGTTTTACAAAAAATTGAACCCCTCAACGCATTGGGGAAGGGTAAGCACTGTTTAATGAACGCCGAACACCGATTAACGAACACCGATCTGCGAAATATTTATTGATTGAAATGAATTTAGATCTGTGATTCTTTATATTTTCCTTAATGAGCCTTAATTTCTTAATGGTTCATTAAAATCCTTGAGACATTAAGCTTAATTTTCGCTATCTTTACCTCATGAGCAAATCAGTCCACAATCCACACGATAAATTAGTTAGG
>SLKL01000377.1 GCA_007134625.1 Saprospiraceae bacterium | reverse complement strand
CGTTTGATCACCTTTATCACCAATCCTGAAAATAGACCTGATTTAGCAGAGTCTCCTCGTCGGGCTGTTGTTAGTATTCAAAATGACAGGGGCACACTATACGAAACTTACCTGAGTGCATATAATGAAATCATGGCTGCATATGATCAGTTGCGAAATGATTTTGCCCTCACTCACTTCGGACTGCCCTTCGATAAACTTGACTTTGAGAGGCGAATGTTGATCAGAACTGAAATTCCAATGATTATATCTGAAGCAGATCCGACTGACTTTGCGGTGAGGTAGATTTTACCTTATCAATGAGTCCACTCCCGAGTGGATTCATCAATTAGAAATTAAATTTGCAGCAATCTAAAGGGTTTTCAAATTGGACCCATCAATTCTCTTAACTTAAAATTGCCTCCAATTTTCAAAAACTTTTTCCATCTAAAAGAAAAAACTGTCATAATTGCTTAAATTCGGGCTCTGAAATAAAAGCTTTTTAATGAATATACAAGAGTTGGCTGAGCTCTCGCTCCAGAAAGCTGTGCTAATTGACTTCTGGGCAGAATGGTGTGGTCCCTGTAAAACCTTTGGACCTGTGCTTGATAAGGTAGCTGCGAAATACAGCAATGGTCTCCATCTGGAAAAAATTGATGTGGAGGAAAACCAGGATTTAGCCGCTCAGTTCAGAGTGCAAAGCATACCAACTGTTGTTTTGCTATCTGAAGGGAAAATTGCTGCTGTTTCGCAAGGGGCAATGAGTGAAACTGAACTGGAAAATTGGCTGACTAAACACCTTCCGGATTTGCAGTCAGACAATCAGGATTCAGACTGGAGGGAAAATCTTGAAACTCTCCCTCCCATTCCGGACTATCAGCGATCCGATCAGTTGGAAAAATGGTTGCGGGCGTCACCTGAAGATAATGACCTTCAATTAGAGTATCTGAAGGCAGTTACATTCAGTAAACCTGAGGATGGAGCCGCTTTTTTAAAGGAATATGAAACGGCCAATGAAAACCATTGGTTGATTCCTTATTTTAGGAGATTACTGGGAGAGTTAGTTTCGGACGATTTTGATAATACTAATGATAATAAAGCCCAGGTAATAAAAACTATAAGAGATAAAGACCTGGATCAAGCTGGTCAAATGTTCACGAAATGGGCTTCCGATGGTGACATCAATGCTGATGAAAATCTAAAGGAGTTGGCAGTAGCCTTCTTTACTTGTCTTGGAGATGGGCATCCCGTTTCCAAAAAATATAGAAAATTGTTCAATATGTATTTAAGTTAAAAAATTGAAATCATGAAAAAATACCTTATTCCTTTTTTTGCAGTTCTTTTTCTCGCAAATGTGCTTAAAGCACAAAACGTAATCACTCCTGAAATCCTTTGGGAGCTTGATCGGGTTAGTCTTCAGGCGCTTTCTCCCGATGGGATGTGGGCTGTCTATGCTGTTGCTTCTTTTGATGTAGAAAACAATAGTGGTCAGCAGGATTTGCACATTATCAATACCGAAACCGGTGAAAGTAGAAAAATAACTGCTTTTGAGTCCTTTGAAGGCAATGCGCAATTTCATCCGGACGGTGAGCGAATCGGTTTTTTGAGAAATGGCTATCTGTGGGAAATGGATATCGATGGAGCCAATAAAAAGAAAGTCTCTGATTTTGCTATGCAGGGGTTTAAGTATTCACCGACAGGGGAGCACATTTTATTTTATAAGGAAGTGCAATTCGGGAAAACGACGCTTGATCATCATCCTGATTTACCAAAAGCTGAGGCACTCATCATAGATGATCTGATGTATCGACATTGGGATAAGTGGTACGATGGGAAGCACAGAAACATTTTTTATATTGCTTATAATAATGGTAAACTTACAGGAGAAGCTGTAAATATTATGAACGAACCTTATGATAGCCCCATGAAACCTTTTGGCGGTTTATCGCAAGTCAATTGGAGCCCTGATGGGAACCAAATAGCCTATAGCTGTAAAAAGATGAGTGGTTTGGATTATACCCTTTCCACTAATTCAGATATTTACCTTTATGATTTAAGAACCGGTAAAACTACCAACCTGACTGAGGGAAATATGGGTTATGATAAAGATCCGGTTTTCTCACCCAATGGGCGCTTTCTTGCGTGGAACAGTCAGGAGCGAGATGGTTTTGAATCTGACAGGTACAGAATAATGTTTCTGGATCTGCAAGCAGATTTTCGAATAGAATTAACGGAGGGGTGGGATGAAAATGCCTATGGACCACAATTCAGTAGGGACGGACAATGGATTTTCTTCCGTAATCCGAGACATGCAACATTTCAGGTGAGCAGAATTAGGTTGGCAGATGGTAGAGTAGAGCAGGTAACCGATGGGGTACATAATTACAATAGCTTTATTCCTCAGGATGATTTTATTATAGGAGCTAAATCCACAATGGCACTGCCGGATGAAATTTTTAAAGTGGACGTAATTACAGGAGAGGAAACCCAGTTGAGTCAGGTGAATACTGAATTACTCTCAAGCCTCGACTTAAGTGAAGTTAAGGCGGAATGGGTGGAAACTACTGATGGCAAGCAAATGCTGGTATGGATGATTTATCCGCCCAACTTTGATCCCTCTAAAAAATATCCGACTATCCTGTATTGTCAGGGAGGACCTCAATCGCCGGTAAGTCAGTTTTTCTCCTACAGGTGGAATTTTATGCTGATGGCAAGCGACGGATATATTGTTGTTGCACCAAACAGAAGGGGATTACCTTCTTTCGGTAGGGAGTGGAACGATCAAATCAGCGGAGACTGGGGTGGTCAGGCAATGAAGGACTATTTGAGTGCCATCGATTATGCTGCAGAAAAGCCCTATGTGGATGAAGATCGCCTCGGGGCAGTAGGGGCAAGTTTTGGTGGATACTCCGTTTTCTGGCTTGCAGGAAATCACGATGGGAGATTTAAGAGTTTTATTTCACACTGCGGTCTATTCAACCTGGAAAGCTGGTATCTGACAACAGAGGAGCAGTTTTTTGCCAATTGGGATGTAGGTGGTGCATTCTGGGAAGACCCTGTGCCGGAGAGTTATAAGCTACATTCACCTCATTTGTATGTCGGCAACTGGGATACACCCATGCTGGTTATTCACGGGGAATTAGATTTCAGAGTGCCCATAGGAGAAGGGATTCAGGCTTTTCATGCAGCGCAGTTGCAGGGTATAAAAAGTCGGTTTTTGTATTTTCCAACAGAGGGACACTGGGTCCTTCAACCACAAAACAGTGTATTGTGGCATAGAGAATTTATCAGGTGGCTGGATGAGACATTGAAGTAATGAGAGAATATAGTTTCTATTAAATTAGGTAACGGATAATAAATATTAAACGAATTGGGCAATTAAACAATGTTGTAATACTTAGATGACTATTGGTTTGAACTAACTAATATTTATGGATTCCTATGAGTACACGACAAAAATTCTCATTAAACGATTTTAAAATAATGATTATCAAGTTGAATAAAGATTCAAAACATTGAATGCCAATAATTTAACAATTATAGCAAGGGTTAAATTTGCGTTAATCTGCGTAAGCATCTGCGCTATCAGCGGGAAATAAAATCCCTGCTTCCATATGGTTCCCGCAGATTTACGCTGATTTTTTGCGCTGATTTCGGGGATTAGCTTATTGCTATATTATAAAATTTAGTTTCATTTAGAAATAGTAATACTTTTAACTTGCTATTTTTCAATGCTTTATATGTCAACTTTAATTTTTGTCATGTACTGAGAGAAACTTCTTAAATCGAAAATCGGTGTTCCTTGTTCTTCAATCAAAATAAATTGTCATAAATGTATGATTTTATAAGATTAACAAACAATATTATAGCCTAAGGGTGTTGTTAATAACTAAAAATGAAAGAAGAGGTTGTAGCTCAGATATCTGATTGGCTGGAATGCCTAGAGGGGGAGAGAAAATATCAGCAGGAACTTTTTAAAAGTCTATTGAATGAGCAACCAATTGCCAAAAGGGTAGAGGATGGCTTTAGCTGGTTTCCCCTGAATGTGGTGGACTCTGGTTTTGCAATGGGTGGTATTCCCTATGCGGTACTGGAATTTGTAAGCAAGAAAAAAAGAGAAGACCACTTTCAATCGGGTATGCCGGTCCGATTTTTTGGAGCTAAGGACGGAAATATAGAGAATGAGTGCAGGGCAGTGGTTCACTGGAAACACAAAAATCAAATGAAAGTCTTTTTTCAGCTCAGAGACCTGCCCGATTGGTTGACAGAGGGTGGATTGGGACTGGATGTACTTCACGACGAACGGACTTTTCAACAAATGCGCTCGGTAATGGAGGGTTTGATTTCAGGTAAAAATTCCCCTCAAACCAATAAAATCCTCAATGTTTTTTATGGCAGTCAATTACCGGAACTGAGAAGACAAAGAGGAGAAGTCTATCATAATGATGCGCTTAATACCTCCCAATGTCAGGCCATAGAAAATTGTTTGCGGGCAGAAGATGTAGCTTGCATTCACGGTCCACCGGGCACGGGAAAGACCACTACCTTGAAATATCTGATAAAAGAGCTAGTCAATTCCGGAGAACAGGTATTGGTGGCAGCTCCCTCCAATGCAGCTGTAGATTGGATAACGCTGCTGTTGCAAGAGATAAAAATCAATGTCGTTCGGGTGGGTCATCTTTCGCGAATTGATCCTGAAATAGTGGACTGCAGTCTGGAGGCGAGGGTGTTTTCACAAGATGAGGCGCAACAAATCAAAAAGGTCAGAATACAGGCGGAGGATACGAGACGGCAGGCAGAACGGTATAAGCGGAACTTTGGTCCGGAGGAAAGAAAGCTGCGCAGGGAGCTATTTAGAGAAGCACGGGAGCTCAATCGCTGGGCATCAGATATTGAAAATCGCCTGGTAGAAAAAGTGCTGGATGATGCCGAGGTGATCTGTGCTACACTAAGCGGCAGCGATGGATCCGTATTGAAAGGAAGGAAATACAAAACCTGCATTATTGATGAGGCTGCTCAGGCATTACAGGGTGCATGTTGGTTGGCTATGGTCAGAGCAGAAAGGGTAATTCTTGCAGGCGATCCTTATCAATTGCCGCCGACAGTAAAAAACCCGGATCTTTTGGATTCTCCTATGTCCAAAACTTTACTTGATCTTGCTATAGCTCACTTTCCTGACATGCTCTCACTTCTCGATTTGCAGTATCGAATGAACACAAGCATTATGGATTTTTCCAATCAGTGGTTTTATGGCAGTAGGTTGAATGCTCATAATTCAGTTGCAGAGCAGCTTCTGGAATCAGATACGGACTTGGCTGAGGCTGTTGAATTCATCGATACTGCCGGTTGTGGTTTTGAGGAGCAGCAGCATGAACACACCCTCAGTTACTTCAATAAGGATGAGTATCTCATTATGCGTGAACACCTCGATCCATTATTACATGCCAATTTTATTCATTCTCCTACTGTGGGTATTTTATCTCCCTATGCAGCACAGGTTCGCTATATTCGGGATGAGATGGAAGAGGAAGGTGACTTACCATTTGATTTGCAGGTAAAAACTATCGATAGTTTTCAGGGTCAGGAGAAAGACGTGATCTATCTCTCTTTGGTGAGAAGTAATTCTTCTCAGAAAATCGGCTTTCTAAAGGACTACAGACGGATGAACGTCGCCATGACGCGAGCCAAAAAGAAATTGGTAATCATTGGAGATTCAGCCACTTTGGCAACTGATTCTTTTTATTCTGCGCTATTGGACTATATCGAAAAAAACGGGACTTATCGCTCAGCCTGGGAGTTTATGGGGTGAGTTGGTTTCTGGCTACTGGCTGCTTTGCAGGTTCAAGTTACGAGATACGAGATACGAGGGTCAAGGTACGAGGTGCTATATTCGAGATTCAAGCTACGAGGTTCACTCTCGGTTCATAACCACCTTTTTAATTGTTTAATTTGGATAGGCTCTTTTAGTTTTACCATCAGAGGCTAAAACCCACTTCCAACTAATTTTCAACAAAAAATCTCATTAACTTTTTAAAAATATCATATCAGCCCTTCAGGCTTGGATGCAATTGGCCTTATTATTTCCTACAATCATGCCACCCCTTTTGGGGTTTTATCCGATTAACAATTTATCAGTCAAATTTTCAATTTTCAACTCACCAAAATAGTTGGGAGCAGGCTCTTCAATTTTCAATTAATTGTCAAACCTTTCAACTTTCAACCTTCAACTTTTTACCCTGAGCGTAACGTTAGTGGAGTCGAAGGGTCAATTAATCATTATCCATTAACATCTTTTCTGTTTTATAAATAATCCAAATAGCCGAGCCTACGATCAAAACCAGAGAAACCAAAATCCCCACTGCATCGCTTACACCAATAAGGGTGCCAAGTATGCCAACGAGGGTTAAAGTCCAACCGATTCTTATCATTTCCTTTGCGGAATACTCCTGCGCAATTTTCCAGTTTTCAGGGTTTTTCATCGAGCGGGAAGTCCTGTATCCATAGGTGGAATTGATGCCTTTGGGAGGCTTTTTTAGCATAACCCATCCGGCGAATACAAATATTAAACCGGTGGGAAGGAGGGTAATTAGAAGTGGATTAAACAAGTCCATAGTTTCACAAATATAAGTGTACTTACTTTATGGAGAGAGTTTTTATTGTAATTTTGACTTCTGAAAATAAACGGATATGCAGCTTTTTTATGCTGAAAAAATAGAAGGTAAAACTGCTTTTCTGAGTGAAACAGAAAGCAGGCATTGCCTGAAAGTACTAAGGAAAAAAGAAGGAGACGCCGTGCAGGTAACTGATGGTAAAGGCAACTGCTTTGAAGGGCAGCTTTTTTTGGTAAAAAAAAGGTTGGCTGCTGTAGGTAAGTTGGCAGTGGTCGATCAGCAGGAACAGCGATATCCATTGGTCTCACTTTCTGTTGCACCTACAAAAAACAACAGCAGACTGGAGTGGCTTTTGGAAAAAGCTGTAGAAATAGGAATTGACGAATTGCAGCCTTTTGTCAGTAAGCACAGTGAAAGAAGGAAAATAAATGAAAGAAGATTGGGCGATATTGCGCTGTCAGCAATGAAGCAATCCGGCAGGTACCGACTTCCTGAGATTCAACCACTGGTAAAGTTAGAGGATTTACTGCAAACTGACGTTGATGAAAAAGTTCTGAATCTCGTTGGGAGCCAATCTGCGGAATCGGATATCTCTGAAATTGACCTCATTGGAAAAGATAAAATCCGGATCTTTATCGGACCGGAAGGAGATTTTTCTGAAGAAGAATGGTCTGTGATGCATCAAAAGAGCTTTGTTTTCGTTAATTTAGGAAACTTTCGGCTCAGGACCGAAACAGCCGGCATAGTTGGTGTAACGCTCATCAACAGTTTGATTAACAAAATCTGATTTTTTGCAATGCGAATAACCGTTTTATTATTTTTATTGTCCTTTTCCTTTGTCTCCTTTAGTCCGCCAACTAGTTCAAACTATTCCTACCGCTTAGGATTGTTGCGTTACGATGGGGGTGACTGGTATTCCAATCCGACAGCTTTACCCAATCTGGCGCGCTTTGCCAATCAGCACCTCGATATGAACATCAATCCAAGTTTCGGGACAGTGGAAGTGGGCAGTGCAGATTTATTCAATTATCCTTTCGTATATATGACAGGGCACGGGAACGTGCTGTTTAGTGATTTCGATGCAGAAAATCTGAGAAATTACCTCATAGGTGGTGGTTTTCTGCACATTGACGATAACTACGGTATGGATCCCTTTGTGCGCGTCGCCATGAAAAAAGTTTTTCCCGAACTGGACTTTGTAGAACTTCCTTTCAGTCACGATATTTATAAACAGCCTTTCCCCTTTCCTGACGGTTTGCCCAAAATCCACGAGCACGACGGTAAACCACCTCAAGGATTCGGACTATTCTGGGAGGGACGCCTCATATGTTTCTACTCTTATGAATCCGATCTCGGAAACGGCTGGGAAGACCGCGAAGTCCACAACAACCCTGAAGAAATCCGCCTCAAAGCCCTTAGAATGGGAGTGAATTTGTTGGCGTATGCGTTTAGTTTGTGAAGTTGGGGAGTAGGAAGTTTGAAGATGGAAGATGGAAGTATGGAATAGGTCAAAAACCTATGTGCTCTTATGTGCCTATGTGGTTTAAAAAAATGAAAAAAGCTATGGATTTTCTGAATTTAGGGAAAAGCTCTTACTTTCCAATCTTCAACTTTCAACTCAATAAAACCAACTGGTAACAGGCTTAAAAAGTCTTCTGACATCCAACCAAAAGGCAAAGAAAAGGTAAATGATGATGGGAGAACCTAAAGTTAGGAAGGAGAGATAAATGAAGTAAATTCTGACTTTAGAGCTTGCTATACCAAGTTTTTCTCCTATGCAGGAGCAAACCCCAAAAGCTGACCTGTGAATAAAATCCTTTGGATCCATAAGCTAAATGGTTAAACAGTTGAAAATTTCCAATATGGGATAACAATTTTTGAAACGATGCCTTTCAAAAAAAAGTTTCATTATGGGTTGGTAAAAAATAACTAATTTTGCAAAGGTTTAATTTAAGGTTCGAGATTTAAGATGACATTCCATTTGATGATGGGTGACACACCAATTGGTTGTTGTGTTTCAAATTTTTAATATGATGCCTCAAAAAGAATGTTTATGATCAGGTTATTGAGTCTTTTATCGCTTATGCTTTTTCTATTTTCTTGTACCGCTACCAAGAAAACTGCCGATAGCTCAGATGAGTCATTGTGCATAGAAAAAGGTGTTTTTAGGTCATTTGAAGGGCTTTCAGCCTGCCATTTGCTGCTCGTACTGGAAGATGGCAGGAAGCTTCAGGTTTTAGGTGGTACAGCAGAGGGCGTCCGTTTTTCCGACGGCATGGAAGTAAAGGTGGGGTTTGAAGAGGTTACCGATATGGCAAGTGCATGTATGGCAGCTGATATGCTGGTAAGGATCAAATGTATAGAAGTAATTGTTTTTCCCGAAAGAGAATGTGCAAATAAGGTTACCGTTTTTCGCAGAAACTGGATGCTAGATGCCATACAATCTTTTAAGCCAACTGAAATCAGAATGATTGAAACAGATAGTATCAATTGGTTTAAATTGGCAGGTCCGGACAGGGATAATATCATTTTTGATTGTTTGGGAAAAATGCATTGTCTGTTCAAAACAACACCTCCAAACGAAAAATGCAGAGAGTTGAATGAACAGTTTAGCGAATCAGAAATCATCTGGGTAGAAAATAATTGATAGATGTCAAAAGATATTCCGGGCTATGGCGATCACATGGCTAATGAGGAGGAAAAAACTATTGAAAAAGCACTAAGACCCGATACTTTATCGGACTTCAAAGGGCAACCGCAGATTGTTGAAAATCTTTCTGTTTTTATTAAAGCAGCTAAAATGCGTGGCGAAGCCTTAGACCACGT
>SLKL01000423.1 GCA_007134625.1 Saprospiraceae bacterium | reverse complement strand
CCAACTGTCGTGGATTTGCATTCTGGGAGGCGGAGATATTGACTTGCAGTGATATTAATGAAATAGAGAAAAGATCGCTATGGCGACTGGATTTGTTCAATACGGGACAGTTTGATATCCTAAGCACACAGCCGCGACCCGATGGTAGTGCGAGAAATAATCTGCGTATTGAGGAAGAACTTCCGCTCGGCATCCACCGCTTGGTATGGGAGATTAGAGACGAGCACGGCAATCTGTTGATAGAGGAGCAGCTTATCACGCTCGTTGATATGAATCCACCCAATCCGGTCTGTATGCACGGTATTTCCACTAATCTGAGCAGCAACACAGGCACGGTTACCATACCTGCAAGAGTATTTGACGTAGGCAGTTGGGACGACTGTACGGACAAGGAGGATTTGATTTTTACTTTCAGCAGTGATCTGAGCCATACGCACCACACCTGGACATGCGACGATCTCGACGGAGAAGAGGAAATCACCTTTACCGTGGAGATATGGGTAACCAATCAGTACGGTCATCAAAATCGCTGTTTCACCTACCTCAAGGTGCAAGACAATCGGGATGCCTGTCCGCAAAGTGGCAGTTTAGCACCACTCGTCTATAAGCCAACTGAAGAGCTCCACCCGGCAGATTTCACCGAGCTTTTCCCGGAAGAAGACCCCAAGCCTTCATCCTTTTTGCTGCACCACAATCATCCTAATCCATTTACAAGTCATACGAGCATTGGTTTTGACCTGCCCCAGCCCGGTACTGTCCAACTCAGCATTTACAATCCCTATGGTGGACAAGTCTCTACTCAATCTCGTCACTTTGACGCCGGCAATCAGACGTGGTTGATTGAGAGAGGTGAGTTGCCGCATTCGGGATTTTATATTTATCGAGTGGGGTTTGAGGGGGAGAGTTTTGTGGGGAGGATGTTAAGAATGGATAATTGACCCTTCGACGCCGCTAGGGCACCGCTTGATTCGGCTTCGCTCACCATATCGCACCACATCGCAGGGCAAGTAATGGATAATTTGTTAATGCCTAAATAACGTTGACTGTTTTTTAGCAATGTTCAATAATAGTTTTTCTTACTTTACTACCGGTAAATTATCAGCTGTGAGGTAATATTTGAGGAAGATTCCGGGATAAATCGGATATGATTCACATAAATTGAGTCTATTTCGTGCGTTGGTGTCGAACAACAATAATGTGGGTTAACAGCATGCTGTCCTAAAGTATAATAAAAATCTAAAGTATCTATTTGATCCAATACATCGACAAAGTACCTATTTTCTCCGGTAGTATAATGTGGTACAAATCTGATTTTGCCAAAGTGTGAGGAAATATTTACGTTTACTTTTTCATCAGCTAGCTTGTAATATAATTTAATATCGGTCTCCGGATCAATCAAGTTTTCTTCATAGACCATATCCAGTCCATTTTGCTTATTGAAAATCGAGAAAAGTATTACATCATCACCTGCACAATCTACTTTAGTACAGAGGTCGTCTTCACATCCCCAGTATAGCATTGGTACCAGAAGAAAGATAAGGCGGAGCTTGTATTGAGATTTCATTGGGAATTGATTATTTCATTTAAAGACGTATTTGTATTTAGAGGGGTTGGGAAAATTTCTATTGTGCATATTTTAGGGTTTTCATTGTGCAAATTTAAGAATGATTAGTTGGGTGTCTGTTTATGGAAGTAATTGTGCCACTATGCGCAGGGCGTTTTCTGAATCTTGAATAAAAAGGTAAAAAAATTAACATACTTGAAAAAAAACCTAATCCACCAAAAGATTGTAGGTTGGGCTACAGATTCCATCAAAAATGGAAGAAGATATGATTGAGTTCACTCCGAAAACCCCTTTCTATTACCATTAGTAATCCGTAATTCAACCCATCGTAATTCTTGCACCATGAGGGAGTATCTGACAAAAATTATCTAATTTGGAAAATATCTCGCTGGGAAAAGAATAATTTCTAATGTCTAATTTCTAAACCCAACTCTATAAATATAAATCCCCGAATGCGGCAAATCACCTTCCAAGTTAACCTATACAGATTATTCCAACAAGCAGCTATATTTTAAATCAGGAAGCCTCAAAACAGCAAATCTGCATTTTTCCTATCTTTACTGCTTGCCGGGATTAAAGCCGGTATAAAATTCAAAGGATTATCTAAATCTAATGCGATGAAAAATCCCATCACTCCCCTACGGGAAAAAATCAAAAAAAGGTGGTTTACCCATACTGCAACGCCTATCATTATTTATTTAGCGATTGCAATTGCTATTTTTATTGCGTGGTTATTGAGGAGATTCAATCCTGATTTGTCCCTGAATTTGATATCTGAGCTTTTAGGTGCTGCATTTATTATTATCGTGGTGAATATTTTGCTGGTGCGCTCCAGAAACAAGCAGTGGAAAACGGTTAACGATCAGCTGGATTATTTGATCGCCAGAAATATCAACAGATTGCGAGATGGTCTGGCATTCAGAGCCTTTCATTTTAAGGTAAAGGTCAGTAAAACAGATCAGTCTGATAAGGCAACCCAAAAAATCAGAGAGCAAAGGGATAGACTGTTTAATGAATTGACTGCAATGAATAACACCCAACTTGCCGGGCGAGTAAAAAAGGACTTGTTTTCTGAAGCTAATTACCTCTATTTTAATGAAAAAGCAGCGGACATCTGGGATATTCTCAATATGAAGTACTCGGAATATCTTTCTCCGGAATTGATTTCCCTCCTGATGGACCTCCATATTCACCTCAAGGATTTGTGCGGACACATCAGGGTTTATCAAAGAGCTGAAATATCACCTGAGGAAGCTGACTTTTACCGCAAATCGGGTCTTGAAGGCAGTGTTCACAACCTTTCTGAAATCATCGATCTGATTAATCGATTGAAAGTTGAGGGCTATTCAGAACCGGCTAAGATTGATCCTGAGAGTAGGTTGTTTTAGGGGGGGGTTAATAGTGTAAAGGTTGACAGTTCATAAAGTTTAAAAGTTGAAGGGTGTAAAGATGGTTTGAACACCGAACACCGATTAACGATATGCGATTTAAGAAGTATAATACTTATCTCGCAAAGAAATGCAATGGAGGTATAAATTGTGATTTACGAATTGATAATTTTTGATAAGGTTGATTTTGTGGGGAAGAACAACGTCTTAATCGGATTGACTATAGATGGGGAGATATTCTGTCTCTAATGGGGCAGCAGATGGATGGCTTGATGCTTTTTCCTGTCTAAATCTCAATATAAAACAAGTAATAAGGGCAGTGCTGTATGCGAATCCAATATGACAAATCACCAATAACTTCAAGAAAGTCAATTTTTCTCAGTCAACCTACAAAATTACAAACCCATAAAAACCATAGGCGCTGATTCTCTAAATTCACCTGAAACTTCACCTGAATAGGTTTGATGGTTTGAAAGATCTAATTTTTTTACTGGAGCACCTTCACTAAAATCGACCTTCTTCAGGTCCACCCAAAAAGTATTAGGAGTTAGAGCTGTTTCAAAATAGTACACTAAATTCTTTTGATCGGCTACACAGCGCCAGCGCGTTGTGGATAAGTTAGGAAAACCCTCGATTTCGAATCCATAAGGTACGGATACATTCCTGACTACGCTAAATACTCCTGCTACAGCAATCCTGGTATCAGAGGTTTGGGGAATGGCATTGATAAAAAAGTTAGCTCTCACAAAGCGATCGGCTGCGGTTACTGATCCGGGTAGAAATACCTTACCTGGTATATTTTCCCAATATTTAGCAATTGCTAACTGTTTTTCATAAGGAGGGTCATTGGTCATAACTATATAGGAAGGGTCGTGATGAATAACCAGTTTTCCTTCAATGTATTCAAAAATGGCATTGTCTCCGGTGGGGTCAGAAATGGATAAATGTACAGTAGTAAATTTATCCGTGCCCGGTATAAAATCTGAAACTACGGCAAATTCTTCTTTTGCGAGTTCTTCTACAGCCTCAGTAACCGTAGCAAAATTATCCAGAACGTATTGAGCCCATAGAGATATAGCCATACCTGGTTCATTACCCTCTTTATCGAAGGTGGGGTACTCTGATTCGACTAACCAAAGCAAATTAGCTACAAGACCCTTCTCGTTCATGCCATCCACAATGGCAATATCCCAGCTGCTTACTCCAATACTTCCGTATTTTGATACCCATTCTATGGAATTCTGTCCAACCTCCCCATTTCTTTTCATACCGCGGGGAAAAATCCATTGATTGGCAGGTATTTCAATTGAAAAATCCATGCTCCTACCAGTTAAAACAGTATTATCAGGACCCTTGTACACCACTCTTGTACAAGCTTCTAATTCAAAACTATAGGTAAAAACAATGCTAAACAGGATGAAAAATATTGTAAGCTTCTTCATTTTTTTGCTTTAGGTTAATTTTTGAGATTGGTCGTTAATGAAAAAACAAAACATTGTCGCTTTGTTTAAAGAAAAATGAGAAATAAGTAGGATTTGGAAAAAACTTGCTATTTTTTAGGGGTTTTACAAATTGGTCTTAAGTTAATTAAAAGTAACTATTTAGTAGATGACCCTGAAAGGGTCCTACATTAATAACCACGGGTATCTCCCGTGGTTATTAATCTGAAAATCTCCCAAATTTTGGCGGGATTTTTGCAATTAAAAAGCAAAAATCATGACAAAATTTATGCGATATCTAAGGTCGTAAATAGTTACAATTAAAATTACCTTTTAAACCCTTTCCACTTAAACTTCATCCTCCCTCTTGTTGTGAGTCTTTTTGTCAATAAATCACCGATTGCGGTGGCAGGGGTGAGAAAACCTGATCTATCCGGAAGTTGGTGGCGGTCCTTTGCCAGGCAAACTGCACATTCAGCTATCATTCGGGCAGTTGCGCTGTATCCGGGATCACCTTGACCGGTTAATTCGGCTTCAGCTATGCGGTTGTCAGCGGTTTTTCCGTAAAAAGTCAGGCGGAACCAACCTTTTTCTCTTTTTTCTGCAGAGGGACCTTCACCCGGATCAGGTAAATACCATCGAAGTAATTTATTGAGCAAAGAACCGGGTTTTGCTGCTCTGACCACACCTAAAGGAAGGATGTATCCCCAACCCCTGAGCCTTCCGCGGAAGCCTTTTCCGCAATAAATAGCTTCGTCATAAGTAAAATTCTCCCCATAAGGAAAACCCTCCAGTGCATGCGACCGACGTACAATTCGCGTATTAATGGTAGCCATAATAAATGGTGCTATCCACGATCGGGCAATGGGATCGTAAAGCACAGTCCTTAAGTCGCGTTTGTCCGGTCCGTCAAATTCCTGATCGGGATTGAGGGAATACCTGCGCATAATCACTTTGTAAATTGATCTGTCCTTCTCTGCATCTTCCCTGATGTTGAACATACTCGCAAAAGTGCCGCCGCTAAAACCACCTTTGGCATTTTTGAGTCGCATAGAAATGGAGGGGAAATATTCACCTGTTTCCTCCATGACTTTTTTCTGCATAAACAGAACACCCATGTCACTTGGCACACTGTCGAAGCCACAGCAATTGACAAGCCGAACACCTGCCTTTTTGGCTTTGTCCTGCCAGCGATCGATCATTTTCCGCATCCAGTGAACCTCACCACTCAGGTCGCAATAATCTGTTCCCTCCGCTATACAGGCCTCCACTAAATTATCTCCGTATTTTGCATAGGGTCCCACAGTGGTCAAAACTACTTTTGCATTGCGACACATTTCCTTCAGTGACGACAAGTCAAAGCTATCGGCAAGCAGATAATCTCCTTCGTTTAAGCCCGGAATACGCTCAATCAGCTCCAGCAATTTTTCCTTATTCCTGCCTGCAACTGCCCAACTTATCTTGGATTCTGCCGCAATTTTATCCAGATATTCCGCTACTAACTTACCGGTGAAGCCTGTAGCCCCCCATACCACTATGTCGTATTTTCGATTTTCCATTATATTGTTTAGCCTTCTCTTAAAAGGTTCTCATTCTCAAAATGTTGAAAAATGAATGTGCAAGATAAGGCAATTATGGAAAAGAGGTCGTTGGTGCTGTCTATATAAAAAATAAACTTTCCGGTATTTTATCATGCGCCCGATTCACACTTTTTGAAAAATCGATATAGTCAATTTGGAATTAGAGAAATATAAACAATTTGTACAAAATACTGTTGTATAGATAGTTATAACAAAAATATAAAAATTATGAACCGTCAGGAATTTAAAGAAAAAGCAAAGAAGACATTAGATGATGTATTTTCAAGAATAGAGGATTTGGAAAAGAAGAGTCAAAGAGTTTCGGAAAAAGCAAAAACTGAATTCAATGAAGAAATAGCTGAATTGAAAATCCAAAAAGCCAAACTGGAAAAGAAGTACCATGAACTTGAAAATGCCGGAGAAGAGCAGTGGGAAAAAGCCAAGTCTGTTTTTAAGGAAAGTAGTGAGTCTTTTAAAGAAGGATTTGAAAAATTAGGTAAATTAGTGAGTAGTTGATTATTGAGTTAATTTCTTAAATCCAAAAAATACCAATGCAACTCCTTAATTAATCAGGAGTTGCATTTCTTTCTCATTGATAAAGGTATTTTCAGATTAGACTTAAATTAACAACTTCCTTATGTGATTTATATCACGGGCGACTACCTTCTATCGTTTTAACTTTGCAGTATAATCAATTATCAACAAAGTAAAATTTTAACAAAGATGGAAAACAACTTAATTGTAAAGCAATTCGAAGATAAGCCGCTAGCGCATTATTCATATGCAATCCTTAGCGGGAAAGAGATAGTTTTAGTAGATCCGCAAAGAGATCCTAAAATTTACTATGATTTTGCGAGAAGACATAATGCTGAGATCGTAGGTGTTATTGAGACGCATCCCCATGCAGATTTTACCAGTTCGCATAAAGAGATTCACCTGGAAACCGGTGCAACTATTTATGTAAGTTCAATGGTTAAAGCAGACTACCCGCATAAGGGTTTTGATGAGGGTCAAAAAATAAAAATGCCTGGAGGAGTAAGTCTGCATGCGATCAATACACCGGGTCATTCACCCGATAGTATATGTATAGTGTTGAATGATAATGGAAAAGACAAGTACGTATTTACGGGAGATACTTTATTTATAGGCGATTGCGGAAGACCGGATTTGAGAGAAAGTGCAGGAGCCCTACAGGCAAAAAGAGAAGAATTGGCAGGTCAGATGTATCACTCACTAAGAGACAAACTGATGAAGCTGGATGACGATGTGATTGTTTATCCTGCTCACGGTGCCGGAACACTTTGTGGAAAAGCATTGAGCTCGGATGATTCAAGTACCATCGGTAAAGAGAAAAAGACCAACTGGTCAATGCAGGAAATGAGTAAAGAGGACTTTATTAAGGAAATAACTGCTGACCAACCGTTTATCCCGGATTATTTTGGATATAATGTTGCGGTGAATAAAGGTGGTGCATACGAATATCAGCCTTCGATCACTAAGGTAAAATTCTGGGGACCGGTAAAAAGCCAAGATGACCTTGAAGGTTTGGATCCCAATATCGTAATTATCGATACGAGATCAGCTGATTTGTTTAAGGAAGGGCATCTTCCAAATTCTATCAATCTGATGGATGGCAACAAATTTGAAACCTGGTTAGGTAGTATTGTAGCACCGGATGAGCCATTTTATCTGGCTGCTGAAGATCAGGATACCCTGGAAACATTGGTAAGACGAACAGCTAAAATCGCCTATGAAGGTCGAATTAAAGCCGCATTTGTACTTGAGTACGGAGAGGAAACATCACCTTCTTTTGACAAGCATGACTTTGAAAACAATCCCAATGCCTGGACGATATTGGATATTAGAAATCCATCAGAAGTTGCTGCCGGTAAATTTTTCGAGCATGGCATCAATATCCCTTTGAATGAATTGAGAAAAAGAATTGATGAAATTCCTACAGATAAGCCGGTTTTGGTTCATTGTGCAGGAGGATATCGTTCGGCTGCGGGAAGCAGTATAGTTGAAATGAACATTGGGGACACAAAAGTAGTTGACTTAAGTGAAGCTGTTAAAGAATATGCAGCAAAGGAATTAGTTTAATTTTTAATAAAAATTACAATCGATGAAAGAATACAAGAAACTGGGTTTCTCAGAAGAAGAAACCGCTGAAATAGTTGAAGCACTGAATAAATTATTGGCCAATTTGCAGGTCCATTATCAAAAGCTCAGAAATTTTCACTGGAATGTAGAAGGTCCTGATTTTTTTGAACTCCATGATCAATTTGAACTGGAGTATGATCAGGTAAAAATTCAGATAGATGAAATCGCTGAGCGAATCAGAGTTTTTGGACATAAGCCGTTAAGCACAATGGCAGATTACCTGAAAGTAGCTGAAATTGAAGAAGCGGGAACGGACTTAAATTCCAAGGAAATGGTTCAACAGGTTATTCAGGATTTTGAGTTTCTGCTTTCGTTCATGATGGACGCTGTGGAGGCTGCAAGCGAAATAGACGACAATGCAACCGAGGATCAAATTACCGGTTACATGAAGAGAACTGAACAACGCCACTGGATGTTTTCTGCCTGGGCGAAGTAATTCAGCAGAATGATTAAGAATAATAGGTCCCGTTAGGTCAATTGAGCTTAGCGGGGCTTTTTTTGTATTAAAGATTTCAAATGAATATATAAAAAAATTAACTCAATATGAATCTTGAAACCAATTGAAAATCTATCGAAGAGATCGGTAACTAGAACCCTTTTTTTGAGTAATGAAACCTTGTTTCGGCAACAACAAATTAGTTTTGATCCACTATACTCTCTGGAAACAAGTAGGTACATTTACCAAAAAGGTGCTGTAAGACCTTATCTTTTCTTATGGACAAGACTAAGCCCGCGCGGTATATCATGAGTATCTTTCTTTTTTGGTCTCGTCTTAGGACGAGAGATCCTCAAAAAAATCAAGAAGGTCCGACTTCTTTTATATTGGGAGATCCAGTGTTTTGGGGTAAAACCAATTTAGTTCACCCAATTTTTTTATTTTCCATTTTTACAAATACCACATATTTGGATAACAAAAACTCAAAAGTAAATGAACTTGACTCAGATAATTGTTATTACTAGTCCGTAAACAACAAGGTGTTTTTATACTTCAAGGTTTTTAATAAGAGGTGATGTGTTTTAATCTATCTTCTTTGGAGATCAAAAAGTCAATCGGTTGGAAAATATTAAAGCCACTAATTTTTAAATCATAGCTAAGATGTTTAGTAATCCTGAATTAACACCTCAGTGGGTATTTCCAACTTGGCATTTAATTCCCGAATCATACTTAAAGTAAGCTTTCGCTTTTTATTCATTATTTCGCTCACCCGACTTTTAAAGCCTATCATCTCAACTAAATCTTTTTGTTTGAGACCCATTTGTTCCATCCTGAATTTTATGGCTGATATGGGGTCAGGCATATCGATAGGGAAGTTTTCACTTTCATAATTGTCAATTAAAATCGATAATATTTCAAGTTCATCACCTTCTCTCGTACCGCGTTTAGCATCAAAGATTACCTCTAAGCGTTTGAGAGCTTTTTGGTAGTCAGTTTCGGTTCTTATCGGTTTTATTTCCATTTTAAATTTATAATGTACTTAACTTTTATGCTCAACAACTTTTTCCCTGAATAATTCCCAATTGCTTTACCATGATGAGTTTATTTTTTACTTTTATGTCATAAAAATAAAAAGCTATGTACACAGGGTTTAAACATTTACATTCGACATTGGCATGGGTCTTTCTCGCGGTGATGGTAGTGGCGATTATTT
>SLKL01000099.1 GCA_007134625.1 Saprospiraceae bacterium | reverse complement strand
CACTACTTCGGATTACGACAGAGAAAAATTACAGGAGAGATTGGCGAAACTTGCCGGTGGTGTTGCTGTACTTTATGTTGGTGCTCCTTCTGAGGTAGAAATGAAAGAGAAAAAAGACAGAGTAGATGATGCATTACATGCGACAAGAGCTGCTGTTGAAGAAGGTATCGTAGTAGGTGGTGGAGTTACCTTTGTACGCGCTATTTCTGCATTGGATAATCTTGAAGGAGAGAATCAAGATCAGACTATCGGCATTCAAATCGTAAAGAGAGCTTTGGAAGAGCCTTTGAGAATCATTGCTGATAATGCAGGTAAAGAGGCATCAGTAGTATTCAATCGCGTTAAAGATGGGGAAGGTGGTTTTGGTTACAATGCCAGAACAGACGTTTACGAGGATTTGAAAGAAACGGGTGTTATCGATCCTACTAAGGTAGCGAGAATTGCGTTGGAAAATGCGGCTTCTATTGCTTCCATGATCCTTACCACAGAGTGCGTTGTATCTGACCTTCCTGAAGAAAAGGGAGCTGATCCAATGCCAGGCGGCATGGGCGGAGGAATGCCCGGAATGATGTAATCAGTCATTTCAGAGAATAGATTAAATAATTTGCCCGGGCAGTTTTGTCCGGGCTTTTTTTATGTGTGTATAAAAACAATTCTTAGAGTAATTTTGCATCTTTGCACCAACAAAATCAATGAGTTTTGATATTTCTTTATTTTCTGATGTTTGTTGTCGCTGTGGGTTTTTTAATTAAATCCTCCGACTGGTTTATTATGGCATCTGAAAAGATAGGAGCAAGTTGGGGTGTTTCTCCTTTTGTGATCGGGTTGACAATCGTGGCTTTTGGTACTTCACTTCCTGAATTGGCTACGGCTATTTTTGCAATGTTAGAGGGAGACCCGGGAATTGTACTGGGTAATGTGATTGGGTCCAATATCACCAATATTTTTCTGGTTTTGGGCTTACTTGCTGTTGTGGCAAAATCTATTGAGCTGGATTTTGACCTGTTTAAAAATGATATTCCCGCTTTGGTTATTTCAGCGCTTTTGTTTTGGCTAATGCTAAGTGATGGCGATGTGGATATTTTTGAAGCTAGTATAATGCTATTGGCATTGGGTGTTTTTATATTTAGCTCCTTATCGGGTACAGAAGATGATCCTGTTATTAAAGTAAAGACCGGATTTAAGACTTATCTGATCTTTTTTGTCAGTGGTGCTTTGGTGTATTTTAGTGCAAAATATACCATTGATTCCATCGTTCTTATCTCCGAAAGTCTGAATATTGGTACGGATATTATTGCACTTTCTATAGTCGCACTGGGAACGAGTTTACCCGAAGTTTCGGTATCAATTTTGGCTGCCAAAAGAGGACAGGCCAGTATTGCAGTAGGAAACGTAATTGGTTCCAATATTTTCAATACCTACATCGTAGTTGGTGTAGCTACTTTTTTTGGACCTATGGAGATGACTGCGACACTTACTGATTTCAGTCTGCCTATGATGCTTGCAGCTACCTTTATTCTTGCAGTGAGCTCGCTATCCAAATCCATTACGAGATGGGAGGGGATTTTGTATTTGTTGTTATATGTATTCTTTTTGTACAGATTATTTATTTAGAAAAATATGTTTGGAGATCTAATGGCCCGAATGGAGGGCGCAAAAGTTGAAGTTGCTGAAAAGCTGAAAAACCTGGTGATTACTAAAACCGATCTGAATGGATGGGTGAAAGTTGAACTCGGAGGTGATCGTCAGGTCAAAGATATCTATATTTCTCAGGAATTGGTAGATAAAGGGGAGTCCGGTTTGATAGAGGATATACTTACCAATGTACTAAACGATGCCATGGCCGAAGCAGCTGCTAAAGAAAAGGAAATCATGGAAGAAATGGCAGGTAAAGTAATGCCGGGTGGATTGGGAGGCTTAAAAGGTCTTTTTGGTTAATTTAATGATAAAACCTTTTATGAAAAACTTCAGGTCTTTTTTTTCAGTCCTATTGCTATTCCTCTTTTTCTGTGGTTATTCCTATGCACAGGCTCCTATTGTCGGGCTGAGTTTCGATGATTGTACCGCAGCAAACTCTGGGGAAAACAGTCCCGACGGTGAAATTACCGGTGAACCGGAATGTCTTTGTGGAGTTTTTGGCTCCTCATTTTATTTTGATGGCTCCGGTGAGAACATCAGCATATTGGATTCCAATGCATTTGATCTGCTGACATTTACCATATCCTTTTATTTTCAGCCTGAAAGAAATTCGGGTGATTACGTTGTATTGTCCCATATTGAAGAGTGCAATTCACTTATAGGCATGAATTTGATCTACAGGGCTGACAATCATCGGTTGGAATTGGAGGTCAGCCGGGACCTGGGAAGGCGTGTTGTAATGACTGCGGATTTGCCGGAAAGCAGATGCTGGACGCATGTGCTATTTGAGAGGTCAGGAGGTCGTCACACCTTTTTTATTGATGGCGAAAGAGTATCGGAGGTTAACTCAGGTGGCTTGATTGAATTTGCTAATAATGCGCCCATCGTCATTGGTGGTAATCCATGCGTTCCAGGTTTCATTAATTCAATGAGTGGTGCAATTGATGAGTTCAGAATTTACGACAGAATATTAAACAGTCAGGAAAAATTTAATCTGAGGAGGAGCACGAATCAAATTCTGACAAGAGATACTGTTATTTTAATTGATGCCATAGTCAACGTGCGCGTAACAGACGATTGTACAGAGTCCTATTCCTGGAGCCCGCAAATGGGTGTAGATGATCCATTTGAAGGAAATACCCGCTTAATGCCTTTGGAGACGACCACCTTTTTTCTGGAGTTTTCTGAAAACAACTGCACCACTACAGACTCCATAAGAATAGTCGTTGTCGATCCCGAGGAGGTAACCTGTGAAGACCTGGCACTGCCCACAGCCTTTACTCCCAATTCAGATGGATTGAATGACCGTTTTTTTATTTCCAATGAATTTATTGTTGAAGAATTACTGTCTTTTGAGATATTTGATCGCTCAGGCAGTACCATGTTCAGAACTGCCTCACTTTCTGATTCCTGGGATGGAAACTTCAGAGGAGAGCCAGTTAATCCCGGAGTTTATCTCTACAGAGTCGAGTATCGATGTGGCGGTGAAATCTATCAGAAAACCGGTCAGGTCATGGTTATGCGGTAATATTTCTACCGTTTGATTTCAATGATTCTTCAACCGACTTAAAAGCCTGCTCAATATCCCAGATCAGGTCCTTGTAATTTTCGACACCAATAGAGAGACGAATCAAGGCATCTGAGATGCCAAACTCATCCTGATGATCAGGATCAAGTCCCGCATGGGTCATGGTTTTTGGATGTTGCGCAAGACTCTCAGTGCTTCCCAGACTTACGGCTAACTGAATCAGGTTTAAGCTGTTCAAAAACTCAAAAGCTTCCTGTTCACCACCGTGAATTTCAAAAGATACCATCGCTCCTGTGCCACTGTACTGCTTTTTAAAAACATCGTGGGCTTCAGTTCCTTCTTTAATCAGACCGGGATACCTCACGTTTTTCACCATTGGATGTTCATTGAGGTAATTTGCCACCTCTACTGCATTAGTCTGTTGCTGTTCCATTCTGATTTTTAGCGTTTCAAGGCTCCTCATCAGCAACCATCCTGTATAGGGACCTGCCATATTGCCGAGGAAAGTTCTCAAGGTTTTTACCCTTGTCATAACCTCCTCATTACCCAAAACCGCTCCGGCAATAATATCACTGTGTCCGCCTATATATTTAGTTGCGGAATAGACCACGAGATCAGCACCGAGCTTTAGCGGATGTGACCACAGGGGACCCATATAGGTATTATCTACGGTGAGCAGTACTTTTTTCTCATCATCACTGAAAATATCTGCTATTCTCTTACACGCACTGATATCAATAATGGTGTTGGTTGGGTTAGCAGGGGACTCAATAAAAATCATTTTCAGTTTTTTCCCCAGATCACCCGCACTCAATTTTTGCTGGAGTAATTCTTTTTCATCACCCGGTCTGAAAGGGATAGCTTTGATACCGTATTTTGGCAAAAAGTGATTTAAAAAATGATCTGTACCACCATAAACTGGTGTGCTGTAAGCCACTACGTCACCGGGAGAAAGGAACTCCAACAAAACAGTAGTGATGGCAGACATCCCACTTTCAAAAACTGCACAAGCATCAGCTTCATCCCACAGACACAATCTGTCTTCCAGTATTTCCAGGTCCGGATTATTGATTCTGCTATAAATTAAACCAAGCTCCTCATTAGGCGCCTTTTCTCTTTTTCCGTATGCCAGTTCAAAGAATGCTTTTCCCTCCTCCGCTGTTTTAAACACAAAAGTAGAAGTCAGGAAAATAGGACACTTAATTGCCCCTTCAGACCATTCAGGTCTGTATCCATGGGACATCATTAAGCTTTCAGGTTGGAGTTTGTGGTCTTTGATCTTTTTTGCCATAACGAGTATTTTTTATTTTTAAAGCGTAAACTTAAGGCCAATCGTAATCTTATCCGGCTGAATAGTGGTCCACTGCCGGAAACGCTCCTTAATTTAATCAACGCACTTTTTTTATTCAAAATTCAGCGTACTGAATCTTTAAGCATTCCTTTTCATTTAACGTGCCAGAAAGATTTCGCCGCGGTAATATTCTATCAGGTTGTCGGTAAACTCTACCTCAACGGTATAAACATATGAACCCGGTGCTGCCAACTCTCCGTCTATCGTTCCATCCCAACCGGGTGTCCCTTCAGAAGAAGGGGTGAGATCATAAAGCTCAAATACTTTATTACCCCAACGGTCAAAAACTCTGAAGGATCGGATAGCCCTTACTCCAATACCACTGTAAACTCTGAAGACATCGTTTATGCCATCGTCATTAGGTGAAAAAGCATTGGGAATATAAATATTTCTGAAGGCCTCAAGATTGAAAAAGGTTGAAGCAGAAGCCTCACACCCATCGGCATTGGTAATGGTCAGGGTAACTAATTCGTCTTCAATAGGGCTGGCTATTGGATCGGGACAATCATAGCACTCCAAAATATCGTTAGTGGTCGTCCACTCATAGCTTACGGTGGGTACAGGGTCAATAATTTCCGGCACCAGTCGAATACTATCGCCCAATTGAATATCAATTTGCTCCGGCAGAATAACTTCAATTGGTTCCGGCTGAGTAACCTGAAATGTATCTGATGCAGAGCAACCTTCGGGATCAAAAACATTAACTGTGTAATTACCTGCCGGCAGATTAATTGGCTCATCTATTGGAATCAATGCTCCAAAGTTTATAGTATATGAATAAGGACCTCCTGAACCACCCTCAGCGGTCAGAATTTCAAATGAAAATTCATCACCAAAACAGTTCAGTAAATTGGGATCAGCGTATGTGAATAATATGGGGTTAGCATCTTCGACAGTATAACTGACCTCATCTGTACACCCATTTTCATCCGTTATTATGATTGAGTAATCACCTGCTGCCAGATTTTCTGCAGAAAAAGTATTACTTACATCCGGTGTCCAATCGAATGAGTATTCTCCCGTACCTCCTGTAGTGTTGATGATTATACGTCCATCTTCCCGTCCGGCACAACTTACAGAGGTGGATAGCTCCTCGTTTATTGATGCCAGGAGTATTTCAGGTTCTGTTAGTTCTATATCAAATGTATCCCGACAATTGTTGGTGTCAATAACTTCAATAGCGTAGGTTCCTCCGCCGATATCTTGAATTACCGGACCTATTGTACCATCGTCCCAGGTAAGAACATAGTTTGGACCTGTGCCACCGCTTACATCTATTTCGATGCGACCATCTAGATCTCCAAAGCAGCTAGGTTCGTTAAAGTCGATTAGAATAATTTCTACCTCATCAGGTGAGGGTATATCTGCGAAAAAAGTATCTATACAGTTGCCACTGCTAACAATTACAGGATTCAATCCCCCGCATAGTTGGGGGTTAAAAGGTCCCACTAATCCATTATCCCACAGATAAGTGTATGTGCCGGGACCGGACCCTCCGCTCACTGAAATTTCAGCCCTACCGTCGCAACTGTTGTGACAAGAAGTAGCTACTACATCTTCAAAGGTAGCAGAAAGCGGCTCAGGGTCTTCAAGAATGATATCATTGATCTCAACAGGATCACAGTTTTCACTTTCCTGACTAACTGTAACAGAATAGGTTCCGGCAGGGATATCTGTTAATACCGCTGAATTGGGACCACCTCCATCTACTGACCATTCATAATTTAAATCGGGGATATCACCGGCGATAACAATGGAAATTCTTCCATCACTATCCCCCGGGCAGGAGGGCAAATCTAAAATAATATCCTCTACTTCAAGCACTCCTCCTATTTCTAATTCCACTGATGCTTCAGCAGTGCAACCATCATCACTTGTGATGGTTACAGAGTAGGTGCCCGCCGCCAAATCACTTATGGTTGCACCACTGTAGGTGTTTCCATCAACATCTTGCCAGTCTATATCGGTAACACTTCCTGAGCCCGGAGTAAAATTAACAGTTATGGTTCCGTCCGGGAGTCCGGAGCAGGACGGATTTTCAGTGGTGAACGAATCTATAGTTGGACCATCAGCAGTTCCTACTGTAAAAGTTGCTATTTCTTCACATCCATTCAAATCGGTGACAGTTACGGTATAATCTCCCTGATCGAGACCTGTAATAAGTGTCCCGCTCAGTCCTCCGGTCCAATCAATTTGATAATCACTTACATCAGTAGCTTCCCCGCCGGATACTGCTATTTCTATTTCTCCGGTGCCCGGGGCATCACACTCCTGATTGACTATTTGTACCAAATCAATTACGATTGGCTCAGGACCTTCAATCTCGAACTCCTGAATTAACTGACAGGCACTATTGACTTCCAAAATAGTTGCATTGTAGAGGCCCGCCGAAAGGTTTTCGACTGTACTGTTGGTTTGCCCTCCAAAAGACTGGAGAAGTTCATCCATTTCATTCCTCCATGAAATTACAAAGACCTCAGACCCCGCACCTGAGCCATCAATACTCACTTCGATACTTATACTACCATCTTCAGCTCCAACACATGACTCGTGGGTGATTTGTATATCATCAATGTTTATACCAATTTCAAAATCCACATCAAAGGACCTGACTACCGAACAACCATTGGCATCCGTTACTGTCAGGTTATATGATCCGGGGCCAATATTTGATAGGGTAGTGGAGGTAGCAGTTTGTGGGGCTCTGCCTTCCCACCGGTAGCGGTATTCATTTCCATCTATGGGTTCTCCTCCGCTTGCAATTACAGTAATGGATCCATCTGGAATTCCTACACAAGATGCATCAGTAATAATAGCATTGACTTCGATTTCGTCAAAAGTTACTTCTACGCTTTCTTCAGCTGTACATCCATTGGCATCTGTTACTGATATAGTATAAAGTCCTGTCCCGATATTGGTCAAAATGGAATCTCCAAAGGTATTGTTTGACCATTCTATTTGAAATGGACCTTCCCCACTTATTTCAGCGGTAATTCTTCCGTTTGCAGCATTTCCACAGGTGGGTGATTCCGGTGTGAGTGTAATTTCGGGGGCACCTGCGTTATCAAGAGAAATTAGGCTACTAAATGCATTGCCTTCTGAATCAACAATCTCTATCTCGTAAAAAACCGGATCAATAGCAGGTGTAAGACCATCGAAGTTGAACATACCCCCTATTTGACTAATATTACCTGTTTCGAAAAAGCCAGGGTCATCAGTTCTTGTTAGATTAACTTCATAGGGAGGAGTACCACCGAATCCGGTTACGGTGATTGTACCATTGTCGGTACCTTCTTCTGTGCCACACTTATTTACTGTAAATCCCAATTCATCCGGGAAAAGGATATTGACTATTCCTTGTCTGATTAAGATATCAAGAGTATTTTCAAAAATATCAAAGGCAAATAGGTTAACTGTTATCCTGTCACCAAGATCAACAATTGAGGAGGTACCAGGATCTCCTATGGCTCTGAAGCACAACTCAAATAATGCAGTGCTGTCGGGTATGCTGACACCACCTGTGGCACCATCAAGTTCATCAAACCATAGAAAAGTTATCCAGCCACTCCCTGCCGGGCCTTGATTGGCTATAAATTGATCGGGAAGCTCCAGATTAGTAAATGATGTTAATTCAATGATATTGGGATTCCAGGTGATTGCCCCCTGAAAACCAAGCATTTCCATAAAATTGATTGCCGATATTTCAATGCAAAATTCTTCATCAGGTAATACATCTCTACTTTCGAGCACTACTTCAAGACAGCCTCCGACACAGACTTCTACCTGAAAAGTACAACTTTTGCCATCGGATATGGTAATCAGATACGTCCCGGGTTCGGGAGCTGTAAATTCGAGAATTTCTCCTGAACTAACCTCAGTAGAATGAATTAGGGCTTCAGTCGCACCACCACTTAAAACCATACTTACCTCATAGGTACTGCCATCAAACTCCGGTAGTCCTCCTTCAATTATAAAACTACCCTCTATATCCTCAGTGCTGCCATCATCAATAAAATTACTTATTTCAATAGCATTGAGGTAAACTATACTAAATACCTGATCAGTTCTGACATTTACACATCCTTCCCCTCCTGCCTCTTCGAATACAGGTACATTTCCCGGCTCAAGTCTGTCAAAAGTAATGGGTGCAAAAAAGATATGGACAGGATCGCCACCATTAAAAAAATCCTGAAGTGTGGTTTGTGGATCAATATTAAAGCCGTTTTGAAAAAGTGCATCTCCATTTGGATTGTCAATATAAACCCACAAATCATTAAATGGGGGAGGAGGTGTATTTAAAACACATGGGTCTGTGGTAATATCTTCGACTTCAGTACCGCTTACTGAAGGTGGACAAGAATACCATGCATAACCAATTCCTCCGGGCGTACTTGGATCCGGGTCACCCTCTAAAGAGAAATCGCCATTATGATCAATGAAAACCCTGTCGCCAAAACACAGATACATGGTATCCAGATTAATGTCATTACTTTGACCTTCAAATGTACCAAGACTTATGGTACCTGCATCATTGTCACAACTCCTGAGTGCTGATGGAGGAGAGTCTGTTTCCTCAATTAATATGTGTGATGGGCTTTGGGCATTAAGTGAGAGCGATAATGAAAGAATCGCTGCTGCCAGGGTGAGTTTAGTGATTAATATTTTTATCATTTCTATTTTCTTTTTCCATGCATCAAATGCAAAATATCAGGATTTATTATAGCAAAATGAAAAACCAAAGGGTTTTTATGTTTATCGAATAATTGAAAAGGGTAAATATTGGATGCCTGAACCCTCAACAAGTCTGAGGTAATACACTCCATCAATAAAACCTTCAAGCGAGATTTTGATTTGATTTTGATTGCTGTTTATTGATTCAGTTCTTATTAATCTACCATCAATACCGAGAATCTCTAAGTATGATCCAGCCTGAAGTTCATTCTCTATTTCTAATGTGATATGGTCACTTGCAGGATTGGGATACAAGTTTTTTATAGTTTTTTTGTCTAAATCAATAACTGAAGTCATTACATCTACAGTGAAGCAAATTTCAGCTTCACATTCGTTGGCATCTATAACAATTATACAGTAGCCCCCCGCGGTAAGCCCTGTAAATATTGGGTTGTTTGTTGGGTTGTTTTCACCGAGAATATAAGTATAAGTAGCTGTTCCACCACTTACAGATATCTGAGCTTCTCCATCAAAAGCACCACTACTACTTTCATTTGTAACTACAACATTGAGACTAAGCGAATCGGGCGCCACTAATTCCGTTGATATTTCATCGGTGCAGCCTGCTTCATCAGAAACGAT
>SLKL01000015.1 GCA_007134625.1 Saprospiraceae bacterium | reverse complement strand
GTAAATATATTACCAATGGCTTTGTCAGCATGGGTTTTCTTTTGAAAGACCATTTGCAGAGCCGCTTCAAGTGCTTCAATGAATTCGTCACCAAAACTCAGGCCACGGTATCTTTTTATTGGGAAATGATTTTTTTTCATTTTAAAATTTAGGTATAAAATTTATTAGCAGGGAAGGTGGAAATTTAAGTGAGAATAAATCCCTTGATTTCCGGGAAAAAATTATCACCGCAGAGTTCATGGAGGTCGCAGAGCGTTTTTTGAGAAAATTATTCATTTTGGAATTATTATTCCCTATTAAATCCTCATTTTAGATCTCCGGCCAAGGTAGGACCTGAGAATATCGGTATAACCTTTTTTGATATCCGCCTCAACCATATCCATTCTATATTGCAGACATTTGGTTTTTAGCTGCTTTCGGTATAATTTAACTTTTTGCAGATACTCCTCTCTTACCTCGGAGGGCTGCACCTTGATTTGCTCGCCGCTTTCAAGGTCAATAAAAATATGTGGTCTTTCGCTAAATTCAAAGTCAAACTCTGTCTGATGGTCAATGACGTGAATGAGGATTACTTCGTGTTTGTTGTGCTTGAGGTGCTGAAGAGCAGAGAAAAGCTCATCGGTATTGTCGCTGCGTTCAAACATATCCGAAAACAAAATGACGAGCGATCGCTTGTGGATAGTTTCTGCAATCTGATGAATACATTGAGCTGCACTCGTGGATACATTTTCAGCAGGAGCCTGTATGAGCTCCTCTAAGCGAGACAAAAGCAGCTTATAATGGGTTAGGCTGGATTTGGGCTTGTAATGGGTTTTAATCTCAGTATCAAAAAGAGTAAGACCAAAAGCATCCCGTTGTCTTTTGAGAAGATTCATTAATGAAGCGGCACCCAAAGCGGAAAACTCAAATTTTGAAAGTTGAAGGTCTTTACCTGCTTTGATTTTCGGGTAATGCATAGAAGAGGAGTTGTCGATAACTATCTGACACCTCAGATTGGTTTCCTCCTCGTATTTTTTAAGAAAAAGCTTATCTGTCCGCGCATATACTTTCCAGTCGATGTCTTTGGTACTGCTACCCGGATTGTACAGTCGATGCTCTGCAAACTCTACAGAAAAACCGTGAAACGGACTTTTGTGCAAGCCAATAATAAAACCTTCTACAACTTCCTTGGCAAGTAAATCAAGATTACTGATTTCTCTTACTTCAAACTTGTCAAAATAACTCATCTACTCAATTGTGGTGATTGGTCAGAAAAAAAGAACCCTTGCTTTAAAACAAGGCAAGGGTTCAATTTATTGGATTTGACGCCGGCTTATTTGTTGGCTTCAATTTTTTCCTTTAAAGCTTGCTTAGAGATAACACCTACGTGCTTGTCAATTACCTCCCCATTTTTGATAAATAGTATAGTAGGAATCGACCTGATCGAGTATTTACTAGCTACCTGAGGATTGTTATCCACATCTACTTTTCCTATGACTACATCTCCTTCGTATTCGCTTGCTGCCTCATCAATTATTGGAGCGATCATTTTACAAGGACCACACCAAACTGCCCAGAAATCAGCTACAACTAAGTTGTCAGTTTCTAATGCCGCTGATTGAAAATTATCATCTGTGAATTCAAATGCCATGATTTTATCTTTTAATTTAAAAATGAATTGCAAATTTAATACAATTTTTACTTAAGATTGTTCTTTAATAGTTATGCCTACTAAGAAATTCATCAAATGGTTTTTTTTATCAAGTCTGCTTGGAGGTAGTCTATTCTATTTTTTTCCAAAATTTACCGATTTGGTTTATGGTGAATGGATTTTTCCTTCCGTGAGATTATTCTATAATACCCTCTCATTTATTTCTCCCATTCCCCTTGTTCTATTTTTTATTCTATGGTGTATTGTTTTATTGGTCGACTATTTTATAAAAAAGCCTTATGCCGCCTATCCCTCTTTTTTGAAAAAACTTTTGAAAGTTGGGGCTGATGTATTGTACTTTGCGTTGTTCCTCATTGCTTCATTTTATTGGGTTTGGGGAATGAATTATTTTCGATCATCTGAATCAGCTCGTTTTCATTTAAAAGTTGAGGCTATCGAGCAAGACCGCTTGAAAGATTGGATTCTGACCTGGACAGAAGAGGTTAATAACAGTAGGATCGCATTACCTTTTGAGAATGACGAGGATGTTAGAAACTACCTTTCACAACTGGATTTGAATACTCATTTAGAAAAAAGCTTTTATGGACTGAAAAACTTTCACAAATTAACTGCGTTTCGTCATATTCCGGTTATGCTTTGGCGTCCCAAAGGGCTTTGGCTTCGGAATTCCACTGCCGGTTTTTATTTTCCATTTACCGGTGAAGCTACCCTTGACAGTGGATTGCATCCTTATCAGATACCCTTTACTACAGCTCATGAAATGGCGCATGCTATTGGTTTTACAGATGAGGGTGTATGCAATTTTCTAGCCGTACTCGTTTGCATGTCCGCAGAGAATGAATTTATCCAATATTCCGGAAAATTGACTCTGTGGAGATACCTGGCACGGGAAATCAGAAGATTAGACCCTGATTTTTATGCTAATATTTTTGAAGAAAAATTATCTGATGCAGTAAAGAACGACTTAATAGCCATTCATCGGAACAGTCAAAAGTACCCGGATTGGTTTCCCGGTTTGCAAAGAAGGGTTTACGACACCTATTTAAGAGCACATGGGGTAAGAGAAGGCATTGCTAGTTATAATGAAGTGCTTATGTTGGCCGAGTCATATTTTAAGTTATTCAGTGAGAGTGAGAATGATATCGATTAAAGTAGAATTTAATAGCGTAATAGCTTCCTTTTTATTCTCCTCAAATTTATCTTCATGATCCTTGGATGCTAAAGCAGCCCTGATTGAAAAGAAATTGATTTTTTCCAGAATTGCAGTAAAAAACACCGCACTATTATCCTGAGTGAGTAGCAAGCAAGTATCATTTTCACCTTTTAAAGATTGGATGCTGTCCTCATCTATCTGACCCGACTCATTTGTAATACTTACGGCAAGAGGAAGGAAACGACCTGAATGGGGATTTTTCAATTTTCCATTATCAAAAGGGAATTCCTTATTGCCGGCTGAACCCACTAATTTATTTAATGGATTCTTATCTCTTTTTTCGTTAAAAAAAATATCATCGGATACCTGATAAACTTTAGCTTCATTTAAATCTTCACTAATTGGTATGGCTAAACCGGAATGTATAAAAAGATCTACAGATTGATGCTGAAAGTAGCGCGTCAATCCATAAGTAGTCCTCAATATGCCCGAACCGGTAATCAAGATTTGAATTTCCAGGTTTTTTAATCTAAAATGGAAGGGATTTAGTTGTTGAGCCTGATTTTGTAAAAAGGTTATTAAAGCCTGAACTTCATCGAGATTCGCTGCGGCAACGGCTAATTTCATTTATTGATTTTTCTGATATGAAAATCCGGCAGAGGGGCTAAATCCAAGCGGCTGATGATAGGCTGCAGCCGATTGTATCTGCCATTCTGAAAGATTAAACAGAACCCCAAAAGAAACAGATGAAGGCTCGGTGATCGTGCCGAGAATAACAGTAACGGAGGGGTGAATGTGATAGTGAATAGCAGCCTTAAATCCAATATCATAATCTATATCTTTGACCAAACCACCTCCTACGACAAGTTGATCAGATATCCGCCATTCCAGATCAATATTAAAGACTGAGGGCAAAGGACTGTTTTCGTGTATTTCAAGCCCCAGCGGATTGGCAATATGAATCCCCACACTAAAATCTGAGAATAAGTCATAGATAAATCCAAGCCTAAATGAAAGTTGATTGGCCTGCCCGTAATTATCGATGCTCATTTGATACCAATCAATTTGTGCTCCAAGGCTAAAATCAGGACCCATTTTCATGCCATAGGCAAGCCCGATTCGATTTTGTCTGAATTCTTCAATACCATAACTATTGAAGTTTATTCCCATTGCTGAAAAATCTCCCGCAGGCAATGCAACTGCTAGTCCAACATTGTAGAAGTCCGGAAGCAAAAAGGTTTGTTCAGCATATCCCGCAGCGGAAAATCCCCGGATTTCACTTAGGCCTGCCTGATTAGCAAAGGAGGATTGTATGTTTTTAGAAGTATAGGACCAACCGGAGGATGCTCTGCCACTAACGGGCATGGATTCAATTTGTGCCATTGCTTCAGCACCTAAGAAGAATAAAAATAAAATAAAGGAGCTCCCGATTTTCATTACCCAAGATTCATTACAACGCAAAAATAACCGAAAATTTAGAAGTAGCAATTTTATGGTTGATCTTAGATGTTTTTTAAATGTGCAGAAAACATAATTAAATTCAGGTTTATGCAATACTTATTTTACTTATTTGTAATTACAAGAGTGCAATTAAAAGGGTATCTCTGCGTACTCGGACTTCTCCATGGTTTAAAAAAATTTAACCTTGGGAAATAGGGTAGTTTTGTCTCATAAAAATATTTAATAGTACATGTGTAAGGTGTTGTAAAGCAATTTATTAGAATCCAATTTTTCAAGACTTAATCAGGTGCCGAACCACCATTGATATCACAAATACCTTCAGAACTTTTTCCACGACAAATTATTACAACTTTACTGAGTTAAAGCTTTTTATTAGCTTTGCGCTCCAATTCATGATTCAAATTTAACCACATATGGCTAAAAACTTACTGATAGTAGAGTCACCCGCTAAGGCCAAGACCATTGAAAAATTTTTAGGAAAGGATTTTAAAGTTAAATCCAGTTTTGGGCACATCAGAGACCTTGATAAAGGAAATAAGGGTGTTGACATTGAGAATAATTTTAAACCTAAGTACGTAATTAGTCCCGATAAAACTAAGGTGGTTAAAGAATTGAAAGGGGAATTAAAAAAATCAGAAAACGTCTGGTTGGCAACGGATGAGGACCGTGAAGGAGAAGCTATATCATGGCACCTTTGTCAGGTATTGGGATTAGATGAAAAAACTACAAAAAGGATTGTTTTTCGCGAGATTACGAAAAATGCTATTCAAAAAGCAGTCCAAAAACCCGGGAATCTGGACCTCAATCTTGTGGAGGCTCAACAAGCAAGGAGGATTTTGGATCGACTCGTTGGATTTGATTTGTCCGGCTTATTGTGGAAAAAAGTAAAAAACAAACTCTCCGCCGGTAGAGTACAATCTGTAACTGTCAAGCTTGTAGTTGAACGAGAAAGAGAGATAAATGAGTTTGAGGTAAATAACTTTTACAAACTTGTTGCCATCTTTAATGTGCAGCCTGATAATGGAGAAGTGGTTCAGCTCAAAGCTGATTTTTGCAGGCGATTACCTGATGAAAATACCGCAAGACAGATTCTGGAGAGTTGTAAAGGGGCAATTTATTCCATTACCGATATAGAGAAAAAGCCACTAAAGAGAAGACCAGCAGCTCCATTTACCACTTCTACGCTTCAACAGGAGGCGAGTCGTAAACTTGGTTTTGCAGTAAAAAGGACAATGATAGCAGCTCAGCGTCTATATGAGTCCGGTCATATTACTTATATGAGAACTGACTCAACTATTTTAAGTGATACTGCTATTAAGGCAGCTGCAGCTGTTGTACACAATCAATTTGGTGCTAAATATCACAAGGCCAGAAAATTTGCTGGAAAGAAAAAATTGAGTCAGGAAGCTCACGAAGCAATCAGACCATCTTACATGGACAGAGATGCTGCCGGTTCAGATAGGGATCAAATGCGATTGTATGAATTGATTTGGAAAAGAACTATTGCATCGCAGATGGCTGATGCTGAATTGGAAAAGACTACCGTAAAAATTGATATTTCTACCATAAAGGAAGATTATTTTCAGGCTACAGGAGAGGTCTTGATGTTTGATGGATTTCTCAAAGTGTATATGGAGTCAAAAGATGACGATGACGATGATGAGAAAAGTGGAATTCTTCCTCCGCTTAAATTGGGACAGGAACTTCCATTGCGTCATATGACTGCTACAGAGCGTTTTACCCGACCGCCTTCCAGATTTACGGAGGCATCTTTGGTGAAAAAATTGGAGGAATTGGGGATTGGACGTCCTTCTACCTATGCGCCAACTATTACCAAAATCATGGAACCCGATCGCGGTTATGTTATAAAAGACAGCAGACCGGGGGTTGAGCGGAAATTCAATGTCTTAATTTTGCAGGACAATCAAGTCAGCGAAAAGGTAGATACTGAAAATACTGGTGCTGTCACCAATAGACTTTTCCCAACTGATATGGGAATGGTGGTAACTGACTTCCTGGATAAGTATTTTGGTGACATCATGGACTACAGTTTTACTGCTGAGATTGAAAAGCAGTTTGATACCATAGCAGACGGTAAGCTACAGAGAGAAAAAATGCTGAAAGACTTTTATGAGGATTTCAATGCAATAGTTAAGAAAACGGAAGAAGAAGCAGAGCGCGAGACCGGAGAAAGAGTTTTGGGAACTGATCCCAATACAGGACATTCTGTTTTAGCTCGCATCACCCGATATGGGCCGGTTATACAGATTGGAAGCAAAGAAGAAGTAGGGGAGGAAGGGAAGCCTAAATTCGCTTCACTGCGCCACAATCAAAGTATTGAAACCATTACTTACGAAGAGGCTATGGAACTGTTTAAGCTTCCAATGGATCTCGGGGAGTATAAGGACAAACCGGTAAGCATTGGAGTTGGTCGTTTTGGACCTTATGTAAAATGGGGAGATAGTTTTATTTCTTTACCAAAAGGGATGGATCCACTTACGGTTGATTACGATAAGGCTATTCCAATTATTCAGGAAAAAGAAAAAGCCGACAGACCAATTTTTGAATACGGTGGCAAAGCTGTTACTAAGGGGAAAGGTAGATTCGGACCCTTCCTTAAATGGGATGGAATGTTCATTAATATTCCCCGAAAGTACGATCCTGAAACCATTAGTCAGGCAGAATCAGAGGAATTGATAAAAGCTAAGATTGAGAAAGAGAAAAACCGCTATATACAACGCTGGGAAGATGAAAAAATCGCCCTTGAAAACGGCAGATGGGGTCCATTTATTCGATTCGGGAAAAAGTCGGTTAAGCTGCCTAAGAAAAAAGACAATTCTAAGTACACGCCAGAGGATGCAGCTGAACTTTCTTTAGATCAGGTCAAAAAGTTTATTGAAGCTGAGATTCCCGGTGCTTTTAAGAAGAAGGCTGCTAAGAAGACAACAGCAAAAAAGCCGGCGAAAAAAACTACAGCTAAGAAGAAGTAGGGATGTAATTCTTTCTTAGTTTGTAGAAAGTTGGAAGTTAAACTACAATTTTAGGTATAAAAAAAGCCGCTTCAAACGAAGTGGCTTTTTTTTGTTGAACTGGATGATTACCAGCTCATATCTTCTTTGTCGATGGATTCGTCTGAATCGCTTGAATCACTATTCTTGTTTTCATCATCGTCCTGGGGAATGTAATTCCCTTCGTCATCGTATCTGTCGGCAAATTCGTTGTAGTCATAATCAGGCATCAAATCATTTTTGATGTGATTAACTACATCTTCAAGGCCCTCAACAAAACGATTGAAATCTTCTTTATAAAGGAAGATTTTATGTCTGTTGTAACCATTTCCGTCAAAACGTCTTGTGCTCTCTGTTAGTGTGATATAGTAATCATCACCCTTCGTTTGTCGTACATCAAAAAAGTAAGTTCTCTTTTTTCCTGCTCTGATTTTTCTAGAGTAAACCGACTCTTTGTTGTAATTATCTTTTTCCACAATATTCAAGTTTAATCAAAAAATTATTATCACCGCAAATGTAATAATAAATGGGTAATTATTATAAAAAATTAAATCTTTGAGATCTCAGTGCCTCAATTCTTAATACTCTAACACTTCCCGTATTGCAACTGCTACTTTCTCTGCGTTGGGGATCATTGTTTTTTCCAGAATTTCATTAAGCGGTATAGCAGGCATATTCTCTGATCCAATAGTTTTTACTGGTGCATCTAAACTTTCAAAGCAATTTTCCTGAATACGTGCTGCAACGCTTTGTGCGAATGTATTGTTTACAGGCTCTTCAGTGACCACAAGACAACGATTGTTTTTTCTGACAGATTCATAAATCATCTCTTCATCCAGAGGATAAATGGATCTCAAATCTACTATTTCCACCTTGCCTTCAAATTCTTTGGCAGCATTTAATGCCCAGTGTACTCCCATACCATAAGTGATAATGCTAATACGGTTTTCATCCATGCTTTCAGCTGCCATTTGTACATAACGACCTTTTCCGATGGGGACCTTGTAATCACGGGAGGGTTCTACTGTTCTCGCAGCAAGTGTACCGGGGACTTTTGACCAGTACAATCCCTTGTGCTCAAGGATAACTACCGGATTGGGATCATCGTAAGCTGCTTTTATCAATCCTTTCAGATCAGCACCCGTTGATGGATAGACCACTTTTATCCCTCTTATATTAGCCAATACAGATTCCACACTTGAAGAGTGGTATGGACCTCCACTTCCGTATGCGCCAATAGGAACCCGCAGTATCATGCTCACCGGGTATTTGCCGTCAGAAAGAAAACAGGAGCGGCTGACTTCTGTAAATAATTGATTTAATCCGGGCCAGATATAATCTGCAAACTGAACCTCCACTATTGGTTTCAATCCAACCGCTGACATGCCAACAGTACTACCGACAATAAAGGCCTCCTGAATGGGTGTGTTGAAAACCCGCTCATCCCCAAATGTTTGTGCTAGTGTAGCTGCCTCGCGAAAAACTCCACCTAATCTGCCTCCTACATCCTGCCCATAAAGCAGACACTCTTTGTTGTCTTCCATCAACTCTTTTATCGCGAAAAGAGCACAATCTACCATCACTTTTTCTTCTCCATCCTCTGGTTCACGGATTCCAGATTCATCTAAAACAGGTGTTTCGGCAAAATCATGAGTAAACAAATCTTCAGGCTGAGGATCCGGAGCATTTAAAGCTTTTTCGTAATCGGCTGCTACTTTTTCTCTTGCTTCATTTTCTATAGCGTGCAGGTCTTCTTCGCTGATTCCAATTTCCAGTAAAAAACTCCTCAGTTTTGGCCAGGGATCCCTGCTTTCGTGTTCTTCAAGATCATCTCTGTACCATTCCTTTCGCACTCCTGAGGTATGGTGATTGAGAAGGGGAACTTTAGCATGCAGTAAAAAAGGTCTTCTCTCTTCCCTGATGATTTTTAATATTTCCTTGATTTCTTTATAACACGCCAAAAAGTCAGAACCGTCAATTGTTCTCGCTTCCAGCCCCTTGAATCCGCGAGCAAATTCGTAAGCATCCTGTGCCCGTGTTTCCTCCGCATTGGCTGATATATCCCATTCGTTATCCTGTACCAGATAGAGAATAGGTAACTGTCTCAAAGCTGCCATCTGAAAAGCTTCTGATACTTCGCCCTCGGTTACTGATGCGTCTCCGAGAGAACAAACAGCAACAGGCTTAGCATCCATATCCGAGTCTGTAAGACCGATCTGCTCTTTATATTGAAGCCCAAGTGCAACGCCCGTTGTAGGGATTGCCTGCATTCCGGTGGCAGAGGATTGATGCGGTATTTTGGGCATGTCATCACGCTTCAATGAAGGATGGGAATAATAGGTTCGCCCTCCGGAAAAGGGATCATCCTTTTTGGCAAGTAATTGCAACATCAATTCCCGAGGCTCCATTCCTATACCAAGTAATATGCTTTCGTCTCTGTAATAGGGTGCTACAAAATCCTGTGGCAGTAACTGCATCCCCAATGCCAGTTGGACGGCTTCATGACCGCGCGATGTAGCGTGAACATATTTAGAGACCACTTTGAAATTTTCCTCATACAGTTCCGTCATGGATTTGGAAGTGCACATTAATTTATAGG
>SLKL01000328.1 GCA_007134625.1 Saprospiraceae bacterium | reverse complement strand
TTATATATAAAACACCTATGGTTCCTGAGCGGAAAGGTTTCATAGTTATATTTTTCAAAAATATGTTGACAGCTTATTTCCCTCCTTTCTTAGCCCAACTATCTCTTAGTCCGACTGTCATATTGAAAACTAATTCATCTGCGGCTGCATTATTGTCCTTAACGAAATATCCCTTTCTCATAAATTGAAAGTGATCTTCATTATAAGCATCAGCCAATGCTGGCTCGACTTTAACACCTTCGACAACATTAAGGCTGTCTTCATTCACCAGATCAAGAAAATCTACCTTCTTATCGGCAAGCGGTTCAGCGACTTTAAACAGGCGATCGTACATATTCACTTTGGCATCGACAGCGTCTGCAGCATTCACCCAATGAAGGGTTCCTTTAGCTTTTATTCCGGAGGTATCGCTTCCACTTTTTGACTCAGGGAAGTAACGGGCATGCACTTCCATCAACTCTCCGTTTTCGTCTTTTTTGAAGCCTGTACACTCGAGTATATATGCGTGTTTCAATCTCACAAATCGTCCAGGTGCCATTCGGAAAAACTTCTTAGGCGGATCCTCCATGAAATCTTCACGCTCAATATACAATTCGCGACCAAAAGTGATATTTCTTTCTCCGGCTGCTTCATCTTCGGGATTGTTTACAGCAGGAAGAACTTCTTGCTGCCCTTCCGGATAATTTTCTATAATCAACTTTACCGGGTCTAAAACAGCCATTCTTCTGAGGGAAACCTTGTTGAGGTCCTCACGAACACAGAATTCCAAAAGCGACATATCTATCACATTATCCCTCTTGGCAATTCCTACTCTATCACAGAAATTGCGAATAGCCGCAGGTGTATATCCTCTGTTTCGCATCCCGGAAATAGTAGGCATTCGGGGATCACTCCAGGAGTCCACTACTCCTTTTTCTACCAACTGAGCGAGTTTTCTCTTACTCATTACTGTGTAATTCAGGTTGAGCCTGGCAAATTCGATCTGTCTTGACGGGTAAATGCCCAATTGCTCAATAAACCAATTGTACAGTGGTCTGTGATTTTCAAACTCAAGCGTACAGAGAGAATGAGTAATCTCTTCTATGCTATCTGATTGACCATGAGCAAAATCATACATGGGATAGATATTCCATTCATTGCCGGTGCGGTGATGAGCCATTCTTTTTATCCTGTACAAAACAGGGTCTCTCATGTGCATATTGGGATGAGACATATCAATTTTAGCTCTTAGCACTTTACTACCCTCGGCAAACTCTCCGTTTTTCATTCCCTTAAAAAGTCGCAAGTTCTCCTCAACAGACCGCTCCCTGAATGGACTATTAGTACCGGGCTGCTCAACAGTACCTTTCCCCGCAAGTATTTCATCAGGGGTTGAATCGTCCACATAAGCCAAGTCACGCTTAATCAAATCATTAGCAAATTCATAGAGTTTGCCGAAATAATCAGAGGTATAATACTCCCTGTCTTCCCAATCGTAACCCAACCACTTGATATCTCTTTTAATAGATTCTACAAATTCTACGTTTTCCGTATCCGGATTGGTGTCGTCAAATCGCAGATTGGTTTTTCCCTTATACTTTTGCGTCAATCCAAAATTCAGGACTATAGATTTGGCATGACCTATATGCAAGTAGCCATTAGGCTCCGGCGGGAATCTGGTAATAATCCCATTGGGGAACTTCCCATCTGCCAGATCCTTTTCTATGATTTGCTCGATAAAGTTTTTCGATTCTCTTTTTTCCATCAGTTTTTTTTTCAAAAATCTACTCTTGTAGAAAATTCTTTTTACATCCTTTCGGGCATAGCAATACCCAATAAATCCATACCGTCCTCCAATACTGCAGCTACCGCTTTTGATAATTTAATCCTAAAACTTTTGGCATATATTGACTCCGCTTTGGCAATATGATGCTCGTGATAAAAGCGGTGATAAGTCTTTGCTAGTTGGTACAAAAAGTTCGCAAGATGAGAAGGGTCGTGCTCTGCTGCTGAGGTCTCCACTACTTTGCTGTAATCCAACATCAGTGTAATTAACTCTTTCTCCTCTGTATTGACATCCAAGTAGTCAGCAATATCTGCATCGAAGTCCTCCACTACTTTTCTCAAAATCGACTTGATTCTCACATAAGCATTTTGAACATAAGGTCCGGTGTGCCCTTGCATATCAAGAGATTCCTCAGGATTAAAAAGCATACGCTTTCTCGGATTTACTCGAAGCAAGTGAAACTTGAGTGCCCCGAGCGCAATTCTCCTGATATTTTCTGCTTTTTCCTCCTCCGAAAAATCTTCCATTCCCCCTCTTTCAGAAACGCTGCTAGTTGCAGTTGCAATAACCTCAGCTATCAAATCATCCGCATCCACTACATTGCCCTCGCGGCTTTTCATCTTGCCACTAGGCAGATCAACCATACCATAAGAAAGGTGGAACAATCCATCAGCATAAGGCTCTCCCAGTTTTTTCAGCACCTCAAACAACACCTTAAAATGATAGTCCTGCTCATTACCAACTACGTAAGTCATATAATGCATACTAAAGTCTTCATGTCGTATTCGAGCAGTTCCCAAATCCTGAGTGATATAAACGGAAGTGCCATCCCCTCTCAGTAAAAGCTTTTCATCCATACCGACATCGGACAGATCGACCCATACTGAACCATCTGCTTTTTTATAAAAAAGTTGCTTTTCTAGCCCTTGATCAACTAGTTTTTTACCCAGTTGATAAGTATCTGACTCATAATAGGTCTTATCGAAATCAACCCCTAACTTTCCATAGGTTTCATCAAATCCGGCATACACCCAAGAGTTCATCTGCTTCCAAAGTGCTATCGTTTCTGGCTCACCCTGTTCCCAGTCTATCAGCATTTTTCTAACCTCGGCGCCGAGAGCCGAATATTCATTGAAGTATTGGTTTTTGTACTTTTTGAAAAAAGCTTCTTTAATATCTTCTCCTTTTTCGTTGAAAACTTTTTCAGCAATATCGGTATTCTGCCAGACAGTGTATTCCTCAGAAAGCGCCTGATCGAAAATCACATAATATTTCCCAATCAGGTGATCTCCCTTGAGCCCTGAACTTTCAGGAGTTTCTCTATCTGCGAATTTTTTCCATGCCAACATACTTTTACAGATGGCCACTCCTCTATCGTTTACAATTTGTGTCTTAATCACCTTGTGACCACATCTTGCTTTAATTTTTGACAGCGACCAACCTAATAAAATATTGCGAATATGTCCAAGATGAAGCGGCTTATTGGTATTGGGAGATGAGTATTCGAGAACCAATTTGCCTTTGTTATCTTGATGTTGAAAATGTAGCTCAATATCTTCAAAGCTCAAAAGGCTGTCACGCCAGAATTGCAGAGAAAGCGTAATATTTAGGAACCCTTTTACTACATTATAAGCATCCACATAGTCTGAGTGGATTTGTAAATAGTCTCCTAACTCTTTTGCCAGATCCTCAGGCTTTTTCTTCGCCTTTGCAGACAATGGAAAAACAACCAAGGTATAATTCCCCTCAAACTCCTTTCTCGTCGGTTGAAAAGAATAGTCTTTGGACTGAGTTTTCAGACCGTACTCATCCTCCAGATATGCAGACAGTAAAGTAGTGGTATGACTGTAAAAATGCATGAACTAATTTTTCTGAAAATAAAGTTGCAAAAATAGAACTATGCACTCAGAGTTAATAACTATTTGAAGGGAATCTACTATGAGTCCTAAAACCTGAATGTTTAAACCTGGATTTTCTTCTGTTTTGAGATTTTCTTTTTCTACCTAGTTAGTAGGACCTTTTGCCTTTTTTTGAGTTTGGGTTTATTCAATCTACTAATAGACTCAATAACTTGATTTTTAGTTTCAGATTGTAAAAATGTAGGAATCAATATTTTAAGACTTATCCCCAGCATTTTATGAATAATGACCAAATCTTTTAGCGAAAACCTAGACACCCCATTTATCAATTCACTCATATAAGATTTTGAATGCCCTAACAAGACCCCTAATTCCTGCTGTGTCATATCAAACTCCTTTAATTTTTTCCTGATCGCATCTTTCCTTTTTTGAACAAACATTTGTTCCTGATTAATCAATTCTTCAGCAATACTTGACGTTTCAATTTGCAAATCAGAAATCTTATCTAATTGAGACCACTCCCGGTCTTCATAATCAACAATAAGTTCCCTCAATTTTTTTCTAATAGATTTCAAGTCCGGATTCTCCCTGATCATCAAGCGAAGTTTGCGCTCCAATAAGGATGCCTTTTCCAAATCATATTCACTTTCCAGGCGTTTTATATTTTCTATATCTTTTATATTGATAATATCTTTCATTATTTTGATTTTAAATCCAGTGATTATTTCTTAACCATTTTTTGATAACGTTCTTATTATTAAAAGCAAGTTTATCATTTGACACCAGTAGTCCGAGAAAATAAATTAACTAGTTGGCATTATTCCCTCAATATTAAGAATCGAAATTCATGGATATCTAAAATTCCCACTTTTTTAAAAAAAATGTGGTAAAAGTTTGGTTAATACAAAAAAAGGCGATACCTTAACCATAATCTTTTTATTAATCATTAAAAACATGAAGTTATGAAAAAAGTTTCCAGTTTCCAGTTTCCAGTTTCCAGTTTCCAGTTTCCAGTTAAATCCTCCCCATTAGGATTCTTTGCGAGACGGGTCAGTTTATTATTTTTACTCTTTATTCCATTTCTATTTGTGAGTTGTGAAAAGGAAAACACAACAGAGCTTAACATGAATTCCGAGATTCTATCTGAAAATAGATCAGAACAAGGAATTAACTATGTTTGGCTAGAAGAATTTAGGCTTAATCTACTAAGTACTGAAAACCAATTTTCCTATTCTATATCGGAAGTAGAATATGGGATAGAGACAATCTACAATCTTTTGGGCTCAGTGGGCCCCATGGATTATTCCAATCCTAGAATCTACCGGGATTCCATTTTGTTACCTATATCAGATGATAGCATCAATGGTGCAAGTATTAAAAACCTGAGTAGTAAGGTTTTTTCTCTTGTAGAGGATTACGTTTTCAAATCAGACAAAGGCTTTCTTTTTGTAAATTTAGATATTGAGCAATCAGGAAGTAATGCAAAAGCACTCATTTCCGTTACTGCTGCGGATGTAAGCGAACCAGATCTAACTTCACCTTTCGCCATCCCTTGTGAACAAAATTATTTCTCACCCAATGATTGCTATAGATCAGCATTTGGCAATCCAAGAAGGAATGGTATTTGGGGTCTTGGTGGACCATGCGGAAATCCAAATGATGAGACTTCAGCACAATACGAAGTTGAAAAAGCTTTCATTCAAGGTATCCCTCGAGCCATTTTTAGTAATTCAAGCCACCCTAGTATCCCTACAATAAAATATATTTACAGTTACACCAATCCAAATCCTGATTTTATTGCCTTTGGTCTTGAATTACCAATTTATTCCAATCCTTACGCTGATTGTCAAGACTTGGGATCTTCATTTGTTGACAATAAAGATATTTTAGAGGATATCGAATACCATGAAGATCGATTGAATTGTGCACTCTGTCTTGTTTATGACTATATAAATGCTACCAAACCACAAAATAAAGAACTGTGTGATATCATTGTTGAAGGCAATTTTGTCATGGGTGCGCAATACATTCATTGGACAGCTGAGATAATTTATTGTGATGTAGAAATCATCCCTGCATCTCTCACTTGGAACGAACCCCAAATACCGACAATGGATCCTCCATCTGAGGATGATTTTTTAATGCAAGTTTCATTCTCAGATTTTTAATAACATAGGATGAGATTTTACTTTTTATTTCTTTGGTGTACATTGTTGAATTTTATTTTAAGTGCCCAAATTGATGTAGAATATTTTGACAATCCCAATAGAGTTTTCCACCTAAATCAAATAGATGGAAAACTCTATTTTGTCTCATACAATGTTCTTTTAGACATACATACTGGTCCTAATGAATCTTTGGTTTATTCTTTTGATAATTCTAGTACTCAATTAGAATTGGTTTTAAACCAAATTAATGACAGCTTAGATCATGTCTATTTATTTAATATTTATGAAAGGGATGAGAACCTCCTTGTCTTTTGTTTGAGTTTAAATAACCAAACAGGAAAAAGATACCTAACCAACTTGATTTATGATAGTAATTTTGAAAATTTAATTGACATCGAACTGTTCCCTATTGAAAAAATGAGATCCACATGGGGATATCAATTTGTAAGTATGGGAAATAAAATCATTTGGTATTTTTTAGAATTTGATAAGATGTCCCGTCAAGGAAAAAGTCTTGTCCGAGTGACCTTTAAAAATGGACAAACACATTGGACTCGATCCTTATTTGACGATGGAATTACATACACTAGAATTTATGATGTATATTTGGAAGAGGATAAAGAGATTTTAATTTTAAACTCCTCTGATAATTATAGAAAATTTCTTTGTTATGATAATGAATTAAATTTATTATATTCAGGATTTCAAAATACTTTATACCAAGGTGCCTCAAGAAAAAATCCTCAAACATGGATCTTGGGTGGACAGGAAGGTAACTACAATATCCTTGAGAGGTTTCCTAGTCGAGATGGTCCTATTCTAGTTATGAGGGATTTAGTTTTCAATAGTGATACCACTTGGATTTCTGATGACTATACCTATCTCTTTCCGGAGGATAACAGTCATCTTGTTTTAAAAAACCAACAGCAGGATTATACCATTGTCCAATACTCAAACTCCTCATTAGAGATTCCAAGTGATTCATATGGGTTTAGGATAATGTATTTTAATAAACATGGTGCACTTGATAGAGATTTTGAAGTAAAGGAAGAATCTGCCATGGTTTTGGATCGATTAAATTTCTACGAAAATAATACCGTCGCATATGGAAATGGGAATTGGATAAGCCCGGAATTTATTTTTGATCCCTTTATTATTAAACTTACCTTTTCTGATAGCACCACTTCTACAGAGGATTTATGGCAGGAAGCAGCCCCACCCCTGCTTAAAAGCAATCTAATAATCGATGGGCAATTGAGCTTTAATGAGAGCGAAATCGACCTACAGCGCATCACTATCTATGACATCAATGGCAGGCTATTGATTAGTGGGCTGGGTGTCAATGGCGACATTTCTTCATTGCCCTCCGGACACTACTTCCTCAGGTATAATGGATTGGACAGGGTGCAGACAGAGCGGTTTGTGAAGGTGGAGTGAGGTAGAGTTCTCAAGCCAAAGGCATGGCTAAGACAATTTAGCAAGTGTAGTTATTTTTCAAATATTTATTTTTGATTTTTATAAAATTTTAAACAGTCAAAATTTTCTTTGCGTGAAATAAAAGTTTGTAGTCTATTTTAATCTTTTGTCATGCACTCAGATCGTAGCTATTTTTTTTTGAAGTATGAAGAAATCCCCAACTATTTGGTGGGTGGGCTAAAATACGTTTGACACGACACTATTATCCCAAACAATCTTTATCTTTGGGCTGTAGTTAAGAAAAAGAAAACAGAAAAACGACTATGCACGACATCGAGCCTTTCTACATGTGGCGGGACGATTATATTGCTTCCGAAGACCGAAACTCCCCTTTTTTCAAGAGGGAGAATAGTGAGTTCTTCTTCGAGAACAAAATCTACAACTACTACATCCACCCGCAATGGGATCCATTTGGTTCACCAACGCTTTATACCAAAATTCTGTACGCAGATTATGACGAAGGTTATGCCATAATGGAGATGATGGGAGAGTGGAATGATTGCCTACAAAATGACATTATGTTCCTAAAAAGAAATCTTGCTGAACCCATGATGGAAAAAGGGATCCACCGCTTTGTTCTACTTTGTGAGAACGTTCTCAATTTTCATGCGGATGACGACTGCTATTATGAGGAATGGAATGAAGAACTCATGGAAGAAGGGGGTTGGGTGGCACTCATCAATACTTTAAAACATGTGGAAGAAGAAATGATGACCTGCCACCTCGATTACTTTATGTCTTTTGGACATCCTTTGAATGATATGAATTGGAGAAAGCTGAAACCTGAGCAACTTCTTAAGCTTGTGGAAGCAACAATTTTTAAATTAACTAAAAAGCTACACTAATGGAACACAAATCAGGTTTTGTGAATATTATCGGAAAGCCCAATGTGGGAAAGTCAACTCTGCTCAATGCACTCGTAGGTGAGAAAATGTCCATTATTAACAATAAGCCTCAAACCACCCGGCATAGGATTTTTGCCATTTTGAACAGCCCTGATTTTCAGATTGTATTCAGTGATACTCCCGGACTTATTCAGAAGCCGGCATACCGGATGCAAACTGCTATGAATAAATTTGCCTATTCTACATTTGAAGATGCCGATCTCTTTTTGGTGGTCACTGATGGAGGTTTACCGGATGAAATACCTGAGTCAGCATTGGAAAAACTAAAAACGACGGAAACACCCAAGCTGCTGATTATCAACAAAGCTGATCAACTTGAAGACAAGAATATAGAATCCGCCATTTTTGAATGGGAAAAAGAGGTGAAGTTCAACCGTACCCTGATCATCTCCGCACTGCACAAAATCAACACCGGACTCGTACTTGATGCCATCATTAATCTACTTCCCGAAGGACCTGTTTACTATCCTAAAGATCAGATTACAAGCCATACTGAGCGGTTTTTTGTCAGTGAAATTATCAGAAACAACATCCTCAGTCTATATCATCAGGAAATCCCCTACTCTACTGAAGTATTGGTAACCTCTTTCAAGGAAGATAAAGAAAAAAATCTCGTCAAAATTGCCGCTGAAATATTCGTCTCCCGAAAGTCTCAAAAACCAATAGTTATCGGCAAAGGCGGAAGTTCGATTAAAAAGCTCGGCATCCACTCGCGAAAGGAAATTGAGGAATTTCTGGACAAAAGAGTCTATCTGGAGCTTTTTGTCAAAGTAAAGGAAGATTGGAGAGATAATGAGAGTATGCTAAAACAGTTTGGGTATCAGTAATTTTGTCTTATTGGGTCCTTAGCAATTTTCTTGGGTATTTTCATCAAAAGTAATTTATGATCTACACTGACATTAAGATAATAAAAGCAAAGACCTTAGAACCATATAAAATTGAACTTGAGTTTAACGATGGTAAGATTCAAATTGTCGATTTGGAGGGGATTCTATATGGCAATGTATATGGTCCACTTCGCAACCCGGAGTTATTCAATGAACTAAGGGTGAATACTGAAATATCAACTATCGAATGGCCAAATGGAGCAGATTTTCATCCTGAAACATTATATAATTGGGATAAACATAAGGAAGCTTTATCCGAAAAAGCCAAAAAATGGCAGCAATTAAAGACTGCTTGATTAAAATCGAAAAAAGACTTTCATTCATATCTTCCTATCCTGATTTTCAAACAAAATAGGTTATCTCATCAGTCTTGCTTAATTTTGCAGCGAATTAGAAAAAGCTTATGAGCAATATCGTAGCAATAGTAGGACGCCCCAATGTCGGCAAATCCACCCTTTTTAATCGTCTGATAGGGCAGAAAAAATCCATCATTGATGATGTCAGTGGAGTTACCCGTGATCGGATTTATGGAGATTCACACTGGAATGGCAAAGACTTTATCGTCATAGACACCGGAGGTTTTGTCAAGGACTCAGATGACATATTCGAAGCGGCTATCCGCGATCAGGTAAATATCGCAATAGACGAAGCTTCCGTCATTGTCTTCGTAGTGGACGTCACCACCGGCATAACAGACCTCGATCAGGAAGTTGCCGATATGCTGAGAAAAGGTCAAAAACAGGTGGTATTAGCTGTCAATAAAGTCGATAATACCAAAAGACATCTTGAAGTACCGGAATTCTGGGGTTTGGGATTGGATGAGCCCATACCGATCAGCTCCGTCTCAGGATCGGGAACAGGCGAACTATTAGACAAAATAGTAGAATTGCTGCCTGAAGAAAGCATTGTCCATAAAGA
>SLKL01000443.1 GCA_007134625.1 Saprospiraceae bacterium | reverse complement strand
ATTGAAAATATTGATACTGCAGTTAACCTAAGCATTACCGTATTCATTCAAGGAACCGATTGTGAAGAGATTTTTAACGTCAATGCGCCCAATTGCGATTGCCCTGAGGTGCCGACTCCTATAAGTGACGGCAACCAAACTGTCTGTGAAGGTGAGCCCATTCCGGAACTTTCCGTAACGCTACCCGACCCCAACACCATCGCCAATTGGTACGATGCGGCTACGGGGGGTGAGCTGCTCGCAGAAAATACCACTACCTTCACTCCAAATGTGTCCGATCCAGGCAATTACCGGTTCTACGTGGAGGCACAAAATATTGACTTACCGGAATGTGTATCCAATACACGCAGACTCGTTATGCTCGATATACTGCCGGCTCCTGATGCCGATGATGCGGAACTGACTGCTTGTAACGATGGTAATGGATTCGGCACTTTTACGCTTGAAGATGCTATTCCACAGATCAATCCCGGCGCTAACCTTACCTTCTCTTTCCACTTATCGGAAAATGATGCGGAGGAAAACCTCAACCCCATATCATCGCCCTTTACCAACACCACGCCTGATCAGCAAACTGTTTTTGTTAGGGTCACCAATCAAAACGATTGTGTTGGCTTTGCTGAATTAGATCTGATCGTTCTCGATCCCATCGAAATATCTCTGGACATAACGCCTGTATCTTGTATTGGTGATCAGGATGCTACTGTTACCATTTCTGCTTCAGGACCCAATGAAGGTTTTGAATACAGCCTCGACAATATCGACTTCTCTGATATAGGTACTTTTGAAGACCTTGAAGCAGGTAACTATACAGCTTATGTCATTGATGAACTCGATTGTACCGCTGAACTGGACTTTGAAATTCCCGATGGACTTGAGCTCGAAATCTCTTCACTCATTCTGAATTGCAACAATGCAGGTACGCCTTCTGATCCGGATGATGACTTCTATGATATTTCTTTTGTAATTGAAAATAATGACGACAATCAGGGGCAGTTTGCACTTGTCATTGATGGCGACACCATTGGTACCTTCAGTTATGGCGAAACACATGAATTTACACTGCCCGCTGAAGAGCAAATTGTGACGCTTGTTTTCACAGACACTGAATTCGGTTGTATTGTTGAAACGGAAATAGGTCCGCTCAATACTTGTTCGTCCGATTGCTTTATCAGCATCTCTACTTTGGAAGTGGAATGTAACGATAATAATACACCTTCGGATCCTTCCGATGATTTTTATGACATCACTATTGATACTGAAATTTTCAATGTGGATGAAGACAGCTTGTTTGTTGTTTGGGTCAACGGTGTAGCTATTGACACTTTTGAAGTTGGACAGGGTGGTGAATTTACCTTACCGGCTGATGGCTCCTCCCCTACTATCACGGTAACTTATATCAACGATGAGGAGTGCGAGGCGCAGCAACTTATCGGTCCGCTGGAAACCTGCTCCGATGAGTGTGAAATAGAACTCACCTTAAACTCTGTAAGTTGCGATGATGAGGGAACCGAGGATATTGTTGAAGATGACACTTTCACTGCCAATGTTTCAGCCTCAGGTAACAATACCGGGGATTCATGGCATGTGCAGGGTGACCCCGGAAATACTTTCCCCTACAATGAAAATGTCGATCTCGGTCCATGGCTTATTATTGACGGTCCTGTTACTATTGTCATAGTCGATTCCGATGATCCGGACTGTACTTTTGAACTCGTTATCGATCCGCCACCACCTTGCTCTGAACCTTGTACTATTGAGGTGATTGATCTGGTGATTAGCGATTGCGACAACAATGATACACCCACTGATCCCGATGATGATTTCTTTTCGGTTACTTTTGTGGTCGATACCATTGAGGGATCTACTTCTCAGTTTAATGTAACATGGAACGGCAATACGGAAGGTCCTTTCGATTACAATTCGGAAATCACTATCGATAACCTGCCGGCTGATGGAGAGGAAATTACTTTTATCATCACTGATATTACCAATCCGAACTGCAATACTTCATTCACCGCATCTCAGGACCCCTGTTCATTTGATTGTGAACTCTCTATATTAGAGTGGTCGGCTGAATGCAATGATAACGACACACCTTCTGATCCCGATGATGACTTTTTCGATATTTCAATAAACGTGGATGTCATTAATCCGGGCGATGACAATCAATTCATCGTTTTGGCTGATGGGGTCGAAATCGGCACTTTTGAATACGGAAGTCCGGCTGAATTTACCCTGCCGGCTGATGGAAGTTCACCTGTTATCACTGTGGTTGATGCCAACAATCCTGATTGTTCTGATCAATTTAATTTACCACAACTGGCATCCTGTTCTGACTTGTGTGATATCGAACTTGAATTAATTTCGGTGAGTTGCGACAATCAAGGCACTGAAAACATTGTTGAAGATGATACCTTCATGGCTACCGTCAGAGCTCAGGGTGCAAACACCTCTGCCACCTGGTTTATAGAAGGTGAACCCGGCACTACTTATGCTT
>SLKL01000176.1 GCA_007134625.1 Saprospiraceae bacterium | reverse complement strand
TTTCCTTGTGTTCTACCCTTTTATCTTCATTCTCTTCAGTACTTAGCTTCCATTCATAAAACCTTACCCCATCAGTAAATACATTCCACCTCCTCCCATCAGCTGCAGGAGTTCTGTTATAGACATTTTTCCAATAAGAAAAAGCTTCTTCCATATCCCCATCTCTAAGAAAATCTCTGTAAAGAACAAAATCTTCGATCAATGATTGTCCTCCCCTCGCTGTTTCAAAAGTATGGCATCTTGGATCTACCGATACCTCTTCAACATGCTCTTCGACATCTTCAACAGTCTCTATTTTTTCAGTAGTTGCTGCGGTGCAGGAAAAAATCAAGAGGGATATAAATCCTAAAAGGAATCTGAACATACAAGATTTTTAAAATTAGAATTACCGGAAACGAACAGTAACAGTCTCATTAATCCAGCAGTTTACTCTTACTCTATCACCCTCTGAGATTCCCATCATGTGACCGTCTCCTCTCTCCGGCTTGGATGAAAGGTATCTATTGGCTCTCGATAAAGCATCGGTAGCTACGTCACTATCCACACGAGCAGCTTGTCTGTATTTGTCAATCGCAGCAAGGATAGCTAATCTTTGGTTCCAATCGTTCCCACAACTTCTGGCAGTGCTGGCATACATATCACCAATAAGCAAATATGGAGCACCCCAATTAGGCTTTAGTTCAGCAGCTCTCAGAGCACTATTCCTGGCATTATTGTACTGATTTAATTGTCTTCCCTGAATAGAAGCCATAGCAAAATAAAACTCGCCCCTTCTTACATCATTTTCCTCTTGAGCAATGGCAGCCTGATATCTTTCTACCGCACCGGCAAAGTCGCCTTCGTCAAACAAGCGTCTTGCAGCCAAAGCGGGGTTACGTTCTTCAAGATCCGCCTTCATCGCAACATTTACACTATCCACGTATTCTTCACTTCTTAAACGCAAAGCTGCTAAATCCGGATCGTCTTCGTCACAACCTCTTGAGCGTAATTGGCTAAAGATACTTCTCGCCTGTTCACCATCAGCGGGGTTCGCTTCAAATCTAGGCAAAAGTCTTTCCTTGAAATAATCGCAATCATAAAGATCTCTTTCAAATTGAGCAACATAGTGGTTTATAGAGGGAACAAGCTGCTCAAAAGTAGCACCAAATTGCTCATTATTCTCAATATTGTAATTCAAAATCTCCTCCACCCTACTATGGTTAAATGCTGCTTCTTCATCACTTAGTTGACCTCCTCTGTACAGGCTGCTGATTGCTGCAATAGCCGGAATCAAAACAATATATTCAGTATTATTACCTGCTAAATCCATTACTCTGACAGAGGCATCATAAATCAATTGACGAGGTGAATTAAATTCATAAAACATATCGTAAACCATTCGACCTAATAAAACGCCTGCTCTTTCATCAAAGCAACTTTGATCCGTACAATTCCTTAAGGAAATAGCTTGAGCAATGTAACATTCTGCAGCCTGTTCGTAAAGTTCAATAATTCTCTGCTGATAAGCAGCAATTTTGTCTTCGTCTTCCGTTTGGGATATCTTATATTTAAAAATGGTAACTCCATCAGTGAAATGAAAATCCCTTTGTCCATCGGCAGCGGGAGCACCCTCAAAAGCAATTTTCCAGTTCTCGATAGCTATTTCCATATCGTTTACCCTTAAGGCCTGCCTATAAACCGAATGAGCGCTGATAATATCATCGCTATTGGGGGCATCCATCCAGGTTTCACATTGCGAAAAAACATCAATGACCGAGAAAACTAAAACAGCTGAAATAATTGCTGCTGCACGAAATTTCATTAATAAATCCATAGTTTTGGTTCTAAATAAGTAGTTAAACAGTTTTAATCAAAACGTCTTTTTACAAACCAGGTGTTATCATTAACTGTAAATCCCAGGTTAATGTTAAAAAAAGTTTCTTGTAATCCATTGTCAACCCCTCTTCTTCCCAGTTGAAAAGATGTATTCAAATGACTGACCTGTCTTTGCACAATAAAAGGAAAACTCGCTCCCAGACTAACTCCATATTCATAGACCTGCTGCTCGTTTACCGTTCTTGGGTCATTCATATAATACAATCCTCCTCTGTAGGTAACTCGCTCAAAAAAGCTGGTAATGGAATTGTGGTTGGGTGTATAAGCTCCACCAATACCTACCCTGAATGAATTCTTTAATTCTTCTTGTTTGGCTTCATTTTTATATTGGCTCCACAAACCTAAAGAGAAGTCAACCCCCAACTGCCATTTATCTTTTACTATATAAGATGCACCAAAACCGAATTCAGGTGGAAGAGAACCAGAAGATTTTTGATCGTCGGTCAACAATAAGGTATCCCTGTTCGCAGGTAAAAAAACGTGTTCAGAGAAATAAAAACTATTGGCCTTATTATTAAAACTAGTACCGGGCTTAACATGAGCACCAACAGTAATGTACCTCAGTGGTTTTCCTCTATCATCAAAATATGGATCCGTTTCCGATCTCTCGAGTATGATATCCTGCAT
>SLKL01000158.1 GCA_007134625.1 Saprospiraceae bacterium | reverse complement strand
TAATTAAGACAGGAGTTTTAGCCCTGGTAATCATCTTTTCGGGTTTGACTTTTAACCGAAATTTTGCCTGGAAAGACAATTACACCCTTTTTATGACAGATATAAAGACAAGTGATCGTTCTGCCAAGCTGCACAATGCCGTAGCAGGCGAACTAAGTGTAAGAGCAGCTCAAATGGAAACTTCTACCGTACGTACTGAAAAGCTGGAAAGATCTTTGTTTCATTCTGGCAAAGCGCTGGAGATACATCCTAGATATAAAAATGCCTGGTTGTTGAGGGGGAATGCATTCTATTATTTAAAAAGGTTTGAGGAGGCTGTGGATGCCTATCAGAATGCCATCCGATTGGATGCTAATTACGTGGATGCATTGAGAAATATAGGTGTTGCATACCGGGATGGTGGCAGGTATTTTGGAGAGCAAGAAGGCAACATTGTTAAGGCTTTAGAGTTTTTAAACGAGGCGGAGAAGTATCTTCCCAATGACTATGAAACCATGCGATTATTGGGTGTGGCAAACGGGGTGAGTGGCAACAATGAAAAAGCTGTTTTTTATTTCACAAAAGCCGCCGAATTGGAACCGAATGACCCCATGGCATGGTTAAACCTTGGAATTGCTTATTTCAATTCAGGAGATAATGAAAGGGGTGAAAAATACAGGTCAAAAGCAATAGAAATGGATCCGGACATCATAGAAAAAGCAGGAAATCAATGAGAACAGAAATCAAATACTTTTTCTTCATACTCAGCCTTTTGATGGCGACAGTTTTTCAAAATGAGCTCAAGGCACAATGGCCTATGGATATGGTCATGGACCAGAATATGATTCATTGGGTGGACTCTGTTTACGATTCTATGTCTGATGAAGAAAAAATAGGTCAGCTTCTGATGATCAGGGCACACTCCAATCTGGGGGAGCCACACATTAGAGAAGTGAAGCGCTTGGTAGAACGATATCACGTAGGAGCCCTTTGTTTTTTTCAGGGCAATCCACTTGAGCAGGCTAGACTGACCAATAAATATCAGGAACTTTCTCGGGTGCCGATGTTGGTGGCAATAGATGCAGAATGGGGTCTTGGTATGCGTTTCAGAGAGGACGGCATTTCATTTCCCAGACAATTAACTCTGGGTGCACTACAAAACAATCAGCCCATATTCCGGATGGGGGAGGAGATAGCCCGTCAACTCAGACGTATAGGAGTACACATCAATTTTGCACCTGTTATTGACGTCAATAACAATCCTGCCAACCCGGTCATCAATGATCGCTCTTTCGGGGAACTTAAGGAATTGGTGGCTGTGAAGGGCAATGCCTATATGCGTGGACTACAGGAGGGCGGGATTATGGCTTGTGGAAAGCATTTTCCCGGTCATGGAGATACCGATGTGGATTCTCATTTTGACTTGCCCGTGATTCGGCACGACCGCGACAGAATGAGCGACTTAGAACTTTTCCCATTCAGGCAACTCATTCCTCAGGGCATGCAAAGCATAATGATAGCACACTTGCATATTCCCGCTTATGACGACACTCCTAATCTACCTACGACTCTTTCCTATGAAGTAGTAACTCGCCTGTTAAAGGAAGAGATGAATTTCAGGGGATTAATCATCACCGACGCCATGGAAATGAAAGGTGTAACCAAATTCTTTCCATCGGGTGAAGCTGAATTAAAGGCTTTTCTCGCTGGCAATGATGTCATCTGCCTACCGGCTGACGTACCTAAGGCGGCTGAGGCCCTTTTGACTGCTTATCGTGAGGGTGTAATTACAGAAGAAAGATTAGCTGAAAGTGTAAAGAAAATCCTGTCTGCAAAGTATCATCTCGGTCTTGCCAATTATCAGCCCGTGGACTTGAATGGTCTGGAAGAAAGTGTAAATGACCCTGCTGCTTTTGCATTAAAGTCCACTCTGATAAAAAGAGCAATTACACTGGTTCGCGATGAACAGGAAATGTTTCCATTCAATCTCGAAGAGCCTATAAGGAGACATACTCTTGCTATTGGTACAAGTGGTAAAAATGCTTTTCAAAGCAGGTTGGATGATTATGGTGCATTTCGTCATCATTCGGAAAGTCAGCAAAGCCTGAATGCGAGGTCAAGACATTTAATGGATCAATTATCCTCTGCTGATCAGGTAATTATTTCTCTTCACAGGATGGGAAGGTTTTTGAGTAATAATTACGGATTGGAAAAATCGACTATTGACTTCATTAATGAATTGTCCGGAAAAACGGAGGTTGTTTTGGTGGTTTTTGGCAGTCCGTACTCCCTTCAATTTTTTGATGAGGTAAAAACGGTCTTGGTGGCTTATGAGGATGGTGGAAGATTCAGAGATATTGCAGCGCAGGCCATAGGTGGTGCCAATGCCATAAACGGCAGATTGCCCGTTACAGCTTCCGATCGTGCAAAAGCGGGAATGGGTTTAAATATTCCTTCGCAAATGAGATTGGGCTTTACTGAGCCTGAAAACGTTGGCATGTGTACTAAAGTCCTGTCCGAAATTGAT
>SLKL01000119.1 GCA_007134625.1 Saprospiraceae bacterium | reverse complement strand
GGTAACTACTAACAAAGGAGGGAGCAAAAAACCAGATATCTGTCAAAGACAACAGGTGGGTCTTTGCCCGGAGGAAATAATTTAGGTGTTGATATGATGTCTGCATCAATTAAGTCAACCGGACTTACTGCAAAAATCGTGTTTTCAACATGATCTGTAGCAGGTGAGACCATTTGATTGCGAACTTGCTCAGTCTCATTTATAACCAAAATGAAGTCATCTTCACAACATGAATCTTTATCGGAATCATTATCCTCAGACTCTACTGGTAAAGAACAACAGCTTGAATCAGCTGAACATTCTTTCTCGCTTAAACTTATACTGCAAACGCATTGGGGGGTATCAAAAAAGGAAACCAACACACCTTCCTGACTGCAAACATGTATATGCAGACCAATTCCTGTTGTAGAAATAAACAGAAGGAGGGAGAGCAAAGAAGAGAAAATCCTTTTTTCCATAACACCCTCTAAACGATTTTGAAAAAAAATTAGTTCAACTGCACCGGAATTTTTCTTAGCCCGATCCTCCTCCTAAAAACCCTCCATGCTTTCATATAACTACCTCCTTAAGCCCCCTTATTTCATTATGTGTCTTCTTTACGAGGCAGGCCTTTTTTAGTTTTGAGTGTTTAATGTTTAATTTGGAAAGGTCTCTTTAGTTTTGGCTTCGACAACCCGAGTAGTTATGAGTTTTTAGTTTTTAGTTAAGAAACTTCCAACTTCCCACTTCCATCTCCCTACTTCCTTGCTATTGATCCATTTCTCAAAGATACACCAATTCGTATCTCGTAATTCGTACCTCGTATCTTATAATTCGTATCTCGCACCTCGTATCTCGTAATTCGTAATTCCTAATTTACAATACAGCTCGCTGTAAATAGACTTGCTTATATTTGCGGGAAAAAAGAATGAAACATAAAGTTTATGCGGCAATCATGGCGGGTGGAGCCGGAACACGCTTCTGGCCTGCATCCACAGCTGATAAACCCAAACAATTTCTGGATGTACTCGGTAGAGGAAGGACATTACTGCAGGAGACATTTAACAGATTCAATACTTTCATCCCGGCTGAAAACATAAAAGTAGTAAGTGGAGACAAGTATGCTGAATTGATCAAAAGTCAGCTTCAAACCGGCGATTCCGTATTGATCAATGAGCCCATGATGAGGAATACCGCTGCGGCAGTTGCCCTTACCGCTTTTGAAATTAGTGCAGAAGAGCCCGATGCATTAATTATTATGAGTCCTGCCGACCACCTTATCCGAAAAGCTGCTGTTTTTTCTGAAGTTTTACAAAATGCTCTGGATTTTGCAGCAGCAAATGATGCATTGATTACCGTGAGTATAGAACCGGATAGTCCGCATACCGGTTATGGATACATCAAAAAAGGAGAGGCCGAAGGAGATTTTTTCAAAGTAGATCAATTTACCGAAAAACCGGATCAGACCACAGCAGAAAAATTCATAGCATCAGGAGAATTTTACTGGAATGCGGGAATATTTGTCTGGAGTGCCCGCAGTATCGTAAAAGCTTTTTTTGAATATGCACCTGAGATTTATCAGCCCCTTGCAAAGCTGTACAGAAAAGGCAAACCAAGTCTTGAAGAGTTGAATCAAGTCTATCAGCAGCTTCCTTCGATTTCAGTGGATTATGCCATCATGGAAAAAGCTTCCAATGTTTACACCATAGCCGGAGACTTCGGTTGGTCAGATTTGGGTAGTTGGAAGACCATATATGAATTGTCTGAAAAAGATAAAGATCAGAACAGTTCCTCTTCCGGGCTTAAATTCAGTTCTGTAGAGAGTAAGCAAAATCTGGTAAGAGGAGTTGATGGGAAATTATACGCTTTTATAGGAATGGAAAACACCGCATTAATTGATACAGGAGAGGTCGTGCTGGTATTTCCTCTGGATAGAGATCAGGACGTAAAAAAGATATTGGAGAAAGTGCGCGATGAACACGGTAACCAATTCGATTGATCATTTTTTTAACAATTTATGAAAATAATAAAGCAATACTTCCCGGATATTGACGATCAGCAACTTGCACAGTTAGAGTTGCTCAAGACTGAATTAGCAAACTGGAATGAAAAAATAAATCTCATTTCCAGAAAGGACGTAGAGAACATCAACATTCACCATATTCTTCATAGTCTCGCCATTTACAAATACCAGAAATTTCTGCCGGACAGTCAGATACTTGATCTGGGAACGGGAGGGGGATTTCCGGGCTTGCCGTTGGCGATAGTACAACCGGAGGTTAATTTCATGTTGATTGATGCCCGTTCTAAAAAAATTATGGTGGTCAAAGAACTGATTAAAGCGCTTGGTTTAAAGAATGTCAATGCGATCCACATCAGGGCTGAAGAGATGAAGGGAAAATATGATTTTGTTGTAAGCCGGGCAGTTGCTCCGCTAAAACAACTCATGGACTGGAGCAAGCATTTATACAGTGAAAATCAGTACCACGGCATCCCAAATGGTTTGATTTGTCTGAAGGGTGGACAGCAG
>SLKL01000256.1 GCA_007134625.1 Saprospiraceae bacterium | reverse complement strand
AGCACCTCCAATCTTTTCAATAGGTCCTACAGCATCTCTTTCCAAAAAACCACCTACTGCAGATTTAGTTTCCAGAAAAATGCCTTTTACGAATGGATATTGAAATGAAAGATTAGAATACTGCGGAGCATCATCAAATCCAATCCAATCCTGTCTATGGGTTAAAGAAAGTTCCGTAGAATTCCATTTAGCTGTTAGAGCAGGATTCCAAACAAAGCCGGTTTCGTAATAGGAACTCCAGGATGGCAACTGCTGACCTAACAGAAAAAATGGAGTAAATATTACTGTAGCAATTAAAAAAATTCTCATAATCTATTGATAACTAAAAACTCATCTCGGGTTTCTAACTAACCTGAAGCCTACAAATGGAAGCGCTGTATCCGGATCAATGGGTTCTCTGTTTTTTATCATTGCTGAATTTTCTCTTTGATAAAAACTTCCACCTCTAACAACTTTATAACTTAAACTACCACCTGAGCCGGAAAAAGGCACATACCAATCATCACAGTACTCAGCCACATTACCGGACATATCATAAAGCCCAAAATGATTTGGCGACTTACTACCCACAGGCTTACTGCCTCCTGTTCTATCATCCACCACAGCTAAGCGATCTACATTTGACCCACCTGAAAATGAATAGTTCCTACCCCCTGATGCAGCATATTCCCATTCTGCTTCAGTAGGCAGTCTGTAAATATAGGGATTCCCTTCCAATCTATTTAATTTTCTGATAAATTTTTGAACTTCATTATAACTAAGATTTTCAACAGGACAGTTATTACAGTCAATGTAAGTGCTGGGATTGTAGCCCATTATTGCCTTAAAAAATCCTTGTGTCATTTCAAAACGACTCATGTGAAATTCTGATATATTCACGGTTTTTCTCCCATCATCCGGATTACAACCTCTTTCGGGCTGTTCGCAACCTAAAGTATGGGTACCTGCCGGTATTCGCACAAAATCTGCTTCCAACTGAATTATTAGTGAATTTAATCCTTCCTCTCCCTCCTCTTCTATCTCTTCCTCAGGCTGAATATCATCTGCCAACTTTTGTAATTCTTTTTCAGCTAAATCCCTGTAAGGACTATTAGGATATTTGTTTAGATATTGGCGCAATTGACTCTCAATACCTATCCCTTGAATTTTCTCCCAAACCAGTCTTTCTTTTTCAAGATCATTTAATAAAGATTGTGCCTCACTGGAGAGCATTTCAGGTAAATCCTTATTTAAAAAACCTCTAACTTCTGCTTCATTTCGCCTATTCTTTATTCCCTGCCATTCTTGATTGAGCTGATTTATTCTGCTTTCCCTTAGCTCAATCACCTCTTCTCTAAACCTTCCATCAGGGTAACTTTCTAAATAATCTTCAGCAGCTTTAAAAGAAAAGTTTAAACGAAGGTCATCGTAACTGTCCTCTTCATCAAGTAAATCCAACTGACGGATTATTTCCCTAACCTCCTTTTCGTACACTCCGTTCGGATATATAGATAGATATTCTTCAGCCAGTCTTCTGGAAGGATTCAATTTTAATTGTTCAAAAAGGCTTTCTTCTGTACTCCTACCGACGAGTTCGGTTATTAAAATATCAATTTGGATTTTAGCCTCATCCACTTGGGGACTTTCAGGAAATACCTTAATAAATTCTTCCAAATCATCGATCCTAGGTGATTGCATAATTTGCCTAAACCTCCTATCTGCTATGGAGATTATTGCACTATCAATCATTTCAATGAGCTCAGCATTGCTCGTACTTTCCCTTAGCACCCTTAATTTATTAACATCTCCGATGGAAGAAATAAAGTCTTCACTTATCTCCACCGCGCGACCTTCAAAGTAAACCCATTTTGATTGAAGCTCAAATTGATTAGATTCCCAATTAAAAAGGAACAACTCTCTTCCAGTTTTTCCAAAAATAGAATCACTGCTTTGAAAAAATATAAGTTCAAAACCATCCGAATGAATATTACCACCAATTTGCAAATAGGACAAACCATCTCGCTGAACCACTCTATATTCTGAATCTGCACTATACCAAAAATATAATGCAACACTCAAAAAAACAAGTGCCAACAATGGCACAATAATCCTTTTTGATATTATTGAGGTTGTAATGGATTTGCATAACCAGATTAGAAAGGGCTTTCTTTTTCTTTTCAACTTTTCTTTACAGAGCTCAACTTTAGCTGTTAATTCCTCATTATCCGGTAATATTTGGAGTGCCTTTTGATAAGCTTTGAGTGCTTCCCGATAGTTTTCAGAATGAAAATACTTATCACCCTGAATTTCTAATTCATTGGCTTCTTCTCTAAGTGCTTTACGCTTTAACTTTTCAATCTTATGTTCAGCAACTTGCTTTTTCTCAGATGCCTCACCATTATTTGGTTTTAGTTCAAGGCATTTATTGAACATTTTTACAGCAAATTCAAACTGACCTTCTTTGAGATATTGATTTCCTTTATCCAGAAAATGCAGATACCTGGCTTGTATTTCTTTTTCTTTTTTTGCT
>SLKL01000293.1 GCA_007134625.1 Saprospiraceae bacterium | reverse complement strand
TCCATCATCTCCAGAAACTTGAGCAAATAAATTATCTGATGATCGCCCCAGTAACCAATGTAAGACCATGGGTTGTCGGGTTCAATGGTTTCCCAATCATAACCGTCTTTAGTCACCCGATATGGATTGTAACCATCGAAAGTAGAGGCATTCAAAAACTTGAAAATCATACCTGCTATAAATTCGGGATACGACAGTGCGAGGGCTTCCCAGTTTTGGAAAATATCCCGCCAATTGCCTTCGTAGTCAAGGATATCCTCACCCGTGATTACATCCTGAGTGTTGATGGTGAAATTATTCCAGGGGCGGCTTGGGTCACCGTGTCTCCGACTGAATTTCAATGGCAAATACTCCATGCAGAGTCTAATCAGATCGGGATTATCTGTTTTCTCCAATAACTGATGTAAAATTGACCGACTTAGGTTTTCCTGTAAAGTATTCAGGAATTCGGTATTCTCATTGTACAAATCCTTATTGGCTTGTTTCAGGAAATTGATGAGATCAGACTTAGGAATTTGGTAATTGTTGTTAAAAGTGCCACCTCGCATGATATTAAAAAGCACATTGGAATAGTGCCTGCTGTCATTCAGTCTGTCGGCAGTTTTCTGGAAACCATCCGAGGCGGCTACTAATTGCTTTAGGTTTTGGGTACCTGCTTCAATATCCTGCTCTATTCTGTTTTTCAGTTCTTCGGGATTCTCCTTAATCTCATGAATAAGGTTGACCACCTGTGACTGAGTGTGATTAACATTGGCTATGATCTGCCATTGTTTCTTTTCCCCGGGATTAAGTTGGGTATCAGAGCAAATAAGATAAGCCCCCTTTTCGCCCTTAACATCTGTTTCCTGAGTAATATTTTGACGTTTACTAAACTTCTTTAATTGATTGCCTGAAAGCAAGTATTTGGGATTATCCATCCCCATTGACCATACAACATTGGCTTTGAGTGCTTCACTGGGTTCTGCCTTATCAACAATAATTGCGCTTAGCGAAAAAATACCCAAGCCGGACTCTACATCTAACTCATTCCTTTTATATGCATCTACTAAGTTACTTGCAGATCGCTGCAAATCACTTGGTACACCGAATGGCATGATATTTAACAAACCATCAAGAGCAGTGATTTTTAAGTCGTCTTCAGACTCATTAATCAGTTGAGTGGTTTTTACAAAACCAAAGAGTTTGGAAAAACTCCATTCATACCTGAAGGTCAACTTAAAATCATGGTTGATTTCCTCAAAAACCACTTTGTTCCCATAGACGCTTTTGTAAAGGTTTCTTGTCCTGTGGAACCGATTAGAAAATTTGCTGGAAAAGGGAGCCCAGACGTGGATTTTCTCATTTTTATGGATGTGAAAAATGGAAATGGGACCCGTGTAGTCTTTGGATTCCAGAATTTTATCTACTGTGTAATAGGGGAAGAGAGAAAACTCAGGATTTTTTCTACCTGCCGTAAGTCCTCCGTTGCTCCCAATAAACATCCAGTGGTTTGCATCGCTTACCACGCTCATAAAAAACGGACGGATAGTATCGGAATTAGATATTTTGAAATAAGTATCTTTCCCAATCTTTACTTCTTCAAGATTTGCTTGTTGTACCTTGTTATCAATTACCTCAGAATTGTTTTCTGTCATTCTTTTTCTCAATTTTTCTTACTATTTAAGACCTAAGCATTATTGCTCAGCAGCATTAAACTCCTGAGCTGTTTGATATGCTTCTTCAATATCTATTTCACTAAAGTGTTGACGTATTTTTTCAAGATTCATACCGGGAGAAAATGGATCCAAATGATGTGCTTCAGCTATGGCAAAATAAGCTGCCCTTGGAAAAAGTCTGTAAAAGCCCCTCTCATCTGTCAATCCTTTGGCACATATTCCAAACCATTCCTCATTCATATTATTTTCCCCGGGAATGTGGTCAAATTCGTAGCCGCCGTTTTCCCAGCTTGCCTCAGTATTGTGTACATCGAGATCAGTGGTTTGTCCATACTTCCACCAACCATCACTGAATTGGAAAGTAAAGCCACCAATTGAATTCTCTGATTTTCCTAAGCCTGCTGCATTTTCATAAATCTCCCTCCAGTTCTCTACATTGTAATGCGCCTGTTCCCTTTGAGCCTCCGTTTTAGTAATGGCATTAAATGCATCGGAACCAAACTCAGTTAACAAAATCGGTTTGTCGTACTCATTTTTCACCCTTTCATAAAGATCAGTAAAAGATATTCCACGATAGGTATTGATACCGAAGATATCAACATCCTGACACTCCTCAATGATCTTATTCAGGAACAACAAATCCCCATTACAGAAAGCAACAGGGCGCGTATCATCAACAGACTTAATAGCAAGAGCCCCTTTATTAAAAAGTTGGTACATTGCGCGAGCCTGATCTAAATATTCATCCTGTTCTTCCGGGAAGTCCTCAGTCTCGGACCCCGCCCAGAACAATCCGTAATTGTTCTCATTCCCAAGAAGGTAAAGTAATAGGCCTCTAGTGCCTTTAAATTCCTCAGCAAGATTTTTGACCTCATCTAAAAGAATTTCTATTACCGTTTCATCAGCATAATCAGTAACGGGAACCCACTCATCTCCAAGCGGATATCCATACCGACCGAAGGAGTGATTGAGCATTGTATAAATACCGAAGTTATCATAAATATACTCAATCCATTTGGGTTGAATACCGGTATAAATCCTGAGTGCATTCACCCCCATATCGCTAAGGAGTCCCATCTCATAATCCAGAGCTTCGCGGATGAAGTCATCCGATTCTTCCCATAATATGTATTCATAATTGGTTCCAACGGGAAAATAATCCCAATTCATGCCATTGACCATAAAGGCTTGATCATCCACCATCAATCTCCAACCATCAGAGCTTCTTTCTACATAAACCCTATCTTCTTCTTCTACCGGCCTATCCTGACATGATGTTACCATCAAAAGGCATATAAATAAACAAGAGACGAGCCTGAAGTGCATTTTGAATTTTTTAGAACTTCCTTTAAATGTAGCAATGAAGTAAACAATTATTGATAAACTCTAATATATTCAACCTCCATTGTACTTTGCTCAAAATTTGGATCTACATCACCTCCAAATGTTCCTCCCATCGCTACATTGAGAATAATAAAGAAAGGATCATTATAAGGTAAAGACGGATCATTTTGGAAAACATGATAGATTTGATTATTTACCGCAAAGATGATGTGCTCGGCTGTCCACTCCACTGTATATAGATTAAAGTTGTCTGAAACACCGGGTACTTCAGTTGTCTGAGTTACAGCATCCCCACCGGAATTACCGGGAAAATGCAAGGAGCCATGAATGACGTCCTGTTGATTCCCCCTGTGCTCCATAATATCAATTTCACCACAGAAAGGCCAACCGGCAGTAGGGAAGTTAATGCCCATCATCCAGAGCGCAGGCCATGTACCTGCACCTTCGGGTAGTTTAGCGCTGATGTCAATCCGACCGTATAGAAAATCAAATTTATCCAGTGTATTTATTCTCGCTGAGGAGTAGTTGAAACCATTTGTAGGTTCAGCAATTAAATCAATTTTCAGCGTTCCGTCTGACACTATTGCATTCTGATCAGTGTAATACTGTAATTCAAAATTACCCCAGCCATTGACACCATTTCCTATTTCAATATTCCAGACATCGGGATTTGGTGGACCGTCCACATCAAATTCCTCAGCCCATATCAGTTCATTAAACTCAGACTCCAATTCACCTCCGGGTTCCTCACCTGGGTCCGTAGTAAATTTAAAATACCATGCCAATGGATTGCCTGTCGATCCTGAGATAGCTCTTATGTGCATAAAGTCTTCAGTTATTTCCAGTATCTCGTATGTACTTGTATTGATATAATAACTCATAAAGCCTTCATTGGCAATAGTAAACTGCGTTCCCGTTGTCAAATCCTCAGGAGTATCGAAAGAGGATGCCGCGAGACTAACAAACCTCGTACCTTCAGTATCAAATGGAAGACATGCATCAGAGTCACCACCGCCACCACCAACGCTGAGAAATTCTACATTGAAAAAAGACTCTCCCATATTGTTGTGAGTGAATGTTAAGCTACCATTTGCATCTAAAGCAAAAGTAATTTCATCATCATAAAAACACGGTGCCAATTGATTTGGAGCAGCAGCAAAGAAATCAGGGCCATAGGTATCCAAAGGACCTACACCGAGATGACCTGTTTCATTAGCGGCAACAAACCAGGTTTTAGATTCTCCTCCGGTTAAAAGAGCCAGAGTAGTCGGATCTTCGAATTCACTTAAAACTGTAATGGTTTTGGTTTCAGTAGTAGTAATTCCTCCCGTACCGGAAGCAGTAACAGTCACCAGATAATCATTAACACCAACGGTGGTATAAGTATAAGTTGTAGAGCCGCCGGGTACAACGCGGGTGATGTTATCTCCAAAATCAAACTTGTAACTGATGGCATTGTTGGCTGTGGCAGTAAAATGGACTCTACCACTTCCATCACCAAAAGGCTGATCTTCAGTTGCATTTTCAATTTCTACTGAAATCTGAAGATTAGTAGGAGCGACAAGATCACCAAATTGCGCATCATCATCCTGACAACCAATGATGAAAAATACTGCTAAGAATAAAATATATGTATGTCTCATTTTCTTTAGTTTATTAGTTGAATATCATCGAAAAAGAAGGTGTCGTCACCTCCGGGATTACCAAAATCCATGAACACCACTACGCGATTCATGCTTTCGGATTGATCTACTGCTGAAAAGTCATAGGTAATTTCAGTCCATTCTCCTGCAACTTCCACTGTGGCAGGAATCTCTATTTCATAAGCAGAAAAAGTCGTTTCTAACTTTAGTAAAACGGTAGCTCCGGCTACGGGTGACCAAACTTTCATACTGATGGTTTGACTTGAACTGAAATCTATAGCTTCATCCAGGTCAATAAAAGACCCTGCCCAAACTTCTGAGCCCTGTGATTTGAATAATTGAGCTACTCGATTTGATGTATTTATTCCTGAAGGGTCAGGATTATTAACTACTTCTGTTTCTGCACCTCCAAAGTCAGTAAAAACATAATCCAGGTTACCTTCGAAGGTTAATGGCAATCTAATAGATTCCGGACCGGTATCTCCACCATAATCAAGGTCATCAAAATAGTAGCGTTCACCCATGCCCGATGTACCAAAATTGAAGAAGAACACCACCCGCGTCCATTCTTCAGAGAGTGAACCCTCGGAGAAGTCAAATTCAATTTCTACCCATTCTTCTGCTACAGGCACTTGGGTCTGTACCTCTACTTCAGCTCCGGTTTCAGGATTTTCTAATTTTATAAGAACGGGAATACCCGCCTCCGGTGACCAAACTTTTAAAGTAAGGGTTGAGCTTATGCCTAAATCAACAGGATTATCTAAATCAATAAATGCTCCTGCCCAAGTTTCTGAAGCAGGGGCTTTAGTTAACTCTGCAACATTTGCGGACGTATTAATTCCCGAGGGATCGGGATTAGAAATGACACTAACAGGTGACCCACCAAACTCTGTAAAGGAATATGCTGTAGGTCCTGATTCAAAATCCAATGGCAAGCCTAACTCAACAGGGTTAGTAAGTCTGATGTTATCAAAATAATAGGTCTCGCCGGTTCCCGAAGTTTCCCAATTGAAAAAGATAGCTATTATTGAATAGCTTTGATCGGGATCTACATCAACAAGGTTAAAAGTCAATGTTTCCCATTCGTTTGCTACTGTGGTATTTTGAACCAATTCTGCAAAAACATCAGGATTACCTTCCTGCTCTACCTTAAATAAAATGGGTATTCCTGCTTGTGGAGAATACACATCCATTGCGATTGCACGAGTTGACGAAAAGTCTATTTCTTCATCTAATAATACAGATGTACCTGCCCAATCTTCAGAGCCTTCGACTTTTGTGTAAGAGCCAACATTGGGGCTGGAGTTTACATCATTGGGGTTCGGATTATCCACAATAGGAACTCCATCACCTTCACCACCTCCAAAATTATTGAATGCATAATTGACTGTTGGAGATTCAAAATCAATGGGTAGCACCAATGGGTCAGTTATATCCACATCTTTCGATAGAGAAATAGTGGCCTCACCACCGCTTAATGCAGTCACTGTAATGGTATAAGTTCCTATATCTGAATAGGAGTACTGTGCGGATTCTCCGACTAAAATAAATACAGGCTCTTCCTCATCAGACTCGCCAAAATCCACTTCAAAACCTATGGCTTTATCAGCAGTAGGTGTCACTATAACACCCAACGGATTTCCTGCCTCTCGTGTAATAGTAAAATCGAGATTTTCCGGAGGATCAAATGAAATATTGACTGTCTTTGTTGCTGAGGCTTCACCCCCGGCAATATTCCTAGCAGTAATAGTTATGGTATATTCACCTTCAGTGTACCTGTGCGTTACCTTACCGCCGGCAGGTATCGGATCAGATAGTTCACTGCCATCTCCAAAATTGATGATAAAGTGATTAGCCCCCTCTGCTTTGGGAATAATGGTCAAATCACCTGAATTATCCTGTTTTAAAATAAGCTCTGCATCAACATTCATTGGGAGCCCTGCCTGAACCTCGGTCAGTTCATCTCTTTCGCAAGAGGAAAAAAGCAGTCCAAGAATCAGTAAAAAGAAAAGTTTATTGATATATCTCATGATCTATATTTTTTAATATCCGGGATTTTGTGTCCAATTGCCTTGTGAAAACCCAATTTCTTCAAATGGAATCGGGAAGTAATTATTTTTTGGAGTGGAAAAACCTTCAATGAAGTCTTCTGCTATACCCCATCTGACCAAGTCAAAAAATCTATGCCCCTCTCCTACAAGTTCCAATCTTCTCTCATTTATTATCACATCTAAAAGGTTTTGTCCACTCGCTTGAGTATCGTCCAATCCCGCTCTGTTTCTCACTTCATTGACATAAGATCTCGCCAATTCGTCATCAATTCCACCTCTGTTTAAAGCCTCAGCAGCCATTAGCAGTACGTCTGCGTAACGAATAGCCCTGTAATTATTGGGTTGAGTAAGATTGGCATCCGGCAGGTTATTGTTTATTCTGGGAATATATTTTCTATTGTAATAACCTGTATGTCCTGTTTCAGGATCCTGATTGCCAATTGAAAAAGAAGCTCCCGTTTCAGCAGCCCAGGCTTCAATATCTAAAATACTGACATCTCTTCTCAAATCCCCCTCGGAAAAAGCGTTGAAAACAGATTCACGAGGTAATCCAAAACCGAAACCGGATTCAAAAACCGGTCCAACATATCCTCTTACTCCGCTGAAGCCTACCATTACATTACCCTTACTGCACTGCAAACAATCAAATCCGGCTCCCTGAACACCCGTGTACTGTACCTCAAATACAGACTCACCGCTGTTCTCTGCGATAAATTCAAATAAATCCTCGTATCGCTCATCTCCCTGAGTTCCGTAAAGATGGAACATGCCCGAATTAATTACTTCATTCAACTGCTCTGCTGATTCAGCAAATCTTTCACGATACAAATAGACCTTACCCAAAAGTGCTCTTGCGGACATCTGATTTGCTCTTCCGGTTTGTACGGAAGTAGGAGCCATATTTTCTATAGCTGTTGTAAGGTCAGACACAATATAATCGTAAACTTCTTCAACCGGGGAGCGGGGGATTACCAATTCATCTCCTAATTCAAACTGACCTTCAGGCTTTATTGGAATCGGACCAAACCACTTAAGCAATTCAAAATTAAAATATGCCCGAAGGAAGCGAGCCTCACCTATTATCTGATCTTTACCTTCAAAATCAATGTTACCCTCGTTTTCAATAATCCATGCAGCTCTTTGCACTCCTGCGAAATTGAAGTTCCAAAGGTCATGGATATTAGAGTTTACCGGGGTATGAATCATTCTGTCAATCTGCTGCCAACCAATTACATCGGTTGGGCTTTCCCCTCCTGCATTCACATTATCAGATGCAATTTCACCCATCAATACATTGACATACGTAGCTGAAAGCAAATCGTATGCACCGACCAAAGCGAGATCATATTCTTCAGGACTTTCGAAAAAAGTTTCTGAATTGACAGCAAATGGTGGTGTCACGTCCACATAATCATCGCTACATGCAGTAGCGAAAAGAACAACAAATAGAAATAAATATATATTTTTCATAATTGATTTTTATTGGTGGTGATTAAAACTGAGCATTAAGACCTAACATATAGACTCTTGGTATGGGATAAAATCCGAAGTCAATTCCTCCACCGATGGGTACTCCGGTTGAGGCAGTAGGATCGTAACCTGAATATTCAGTAAAGGTGAAAACATTGTCCACTTTTGCATAAACTCTAAGTTGACTCAAGCCGATTCTGCTGATTAAATCATTTTCGAAATTATATCCCAATGATATGGTCTGTATTCTCACAAAAGAACCGTCCTCAATGAAAAAGTCTGAGAATACATTATTTGCGGTAGGTGCTACAGTCGCACGTGGTACATTATTACTAGTTCCCTCTCCGGTCCATCTGTCTAAACGGTAACTCATTTTATTGACGTTGTCCTGAGCTCTCTCAAAGTTTCTTACAATATCATTGCCAACAGAACCGAATACATATGCAGAAAGATCCCAGTTATTTCTCTGTAATCCAACATTAAATCCAAAAGTGAAATCCGGGATGGGGTCTCCAAGATACACTCTGTCATTTTCATCAATTACACCATCGCCATTCACATCGACATATCTGATATCTCCCGGCTGTGCACGAGCACCTAAAGGCAATTGCGAAGCGTGAGCATTGACCTCATCCATATTCTGGAAAATACCATCTGTTAGGTAGCCATAAAAATAACCAATTGGCTGACCCACTTCCATTCTCGAAGGAGCAAGATTACCAACCCCAAATTGTCCTCCCTCCAGTACATCTCTTCCTTCTATTGCAGTAACTTCATTCTTTATCGTACTGAAATTCAGACCGAGATTAATATTTAAGTTTTCAGAAAGGGTTTCCTGATAAGTAAATTCCATTTCAAAACCCTGATTCCTAACACTACCCGCATTAATTGTCGGACTGGAAGAACCCGGTGCAGCTGTTCCCAAAATTCCTGAAATTGGAATACCTGCAACCAACAGATTTTCTGTGTCGTTGATGTAGTAATCAACAACCAGATTAAATTTATTTCTTAAGAATCTGATATCAAATCCGATGTCTAATTTTCTTGATTCCTCCCATTTTACATTGGGATTAGAAAGAGGACCTATTGCAATACCGTTAATCAGACTTCCATCATCACCTGATACATAGGTAGCTTGACCCGTAAGAAGAGATAAGTAAAGAAAATCAGGGATACGGTCATTACCCATAACACCATAACTTCCTCTGAATTTAAAGAAATCCAGATAATCCAATCTTGGAAACCAATCTTCCTCTGACATTACCCATCCCAAACTCAAGGCAGGGAAATAACCTACTCGATTATTAGGTCCGAAACGTGTAGAAGCATCTCTTCTTAAGATACCGGTAATTAAATATCTGTCATCTAAAACGTATTGTAAACGACCAAAGTAAGATAGACGCCTTACATCATAAGCATATGAACTGGCAGTTAAGTTATCTCCCGAGCCGGTAGTTACACTTAAATCTGCGAAATCAAATGAATTTGCCGGAACTCCTGTTGAAGTGCCAAACAAGCCTGAACCCTCCTGTTGGAATACTGTCATACCAACAGTAAAAATGATATCGTGTCTGTCGTTTATGATATTTCGATAGGTATTGAATAAGTCAAAAGTGTAATCATTGTCGTTAATTTTGGCTAGCGATACCTGGTTATCCTCTAATCGGTTGAAAACTTTACCCGGTCCATAGTTGAAAACAGGGAAGAAATCGCGATTCTGCGTATTGGAAGTATTGAAACCTATTCTCGCCTGAATATCAAGGTTTGGAGCATAATCGTATCTCAATTGGAAAGTACCGCTAAGTCTGTTAGTGGTAGATTCATTGTAAGTATTACGAATTTGAGTCAACGGATTAACTACTTCATTCCCTAGATTGATCTCTCCGGTCAAATCATCCACATTTTTATCTATAGTCGGAG
>SLKL01000327.1 GCA_007134625.1 Saprospiraceae bacterium | reverse complement strand
TAAACTTCATAAGCCTCAGTAATCACTCCATTCAAATCAATGGACCAATTTCGTTCTTTAACAACAAGCTGATCGGCATCCATGGATCGGACAATCCATGTCTTAAAATGGTAGGAGTCCTGAAGCTTTATCTCTCTTCCATCATCCAAACTGATATAAATCGGATCACTGTAGAACCTAATTTCACCCAGGAGGCTATCTACTTCATAGTCCCCATTGAGAACTACTGCAAAAAAAGACATTTCATCAATGGTGAATCTACCATCAGCAGTAAAGGTATGTGGAAGGTAGCGATCTCTTTCATTAACTAATTCCCCGTTTTCATCAAAGGAGAAACTAGTTATTGGGTATAGTAACTCCCAGGTTCCTAACAAATCAGTTTTGCTAATAGGTGTTGACTGATTCGTTTCAGCATCATCCTTGTTGCACGCAAAGAATACACTCAGACAAAGAAATAACAATAGACTCTTCTTCATTTTTACAGGTTTTATATCCAATGAATCTTTACAGATTTTTTAAACTCTATTAAGTAGCATGGTTCCTCTGGCAAATATATATTTTTTATTTTTGATTTCAAACATTATCAAAGAAATAAATTGGAAATCAACTGCAATTACTCACCATAGTAGCCACCCAAATTTAGAAGGATTCAATAGGTCATTGAATTAAATTCTATTCATTTACCTTCGACATTAATTTAACTTTGATCCTTGTTCAATCAGTTCATCAACTCTCTCCATCACCCTTCTTTCGCATCTACACTCTAAAGCTATATAAACAAGCATCAAAACCCTGCTTTTTATCAATAATCAATATAAACAATATTTGTTTTTTTCTGTTATATCTTTTTGAACACACATCTAAGAAAAAAATCCCAAAAATATTTCAATTTTCTTGGTTTTTTGATTTTCATTTGTTATGAAGAACTGAAGGAGATTGGATTTTTTTATTGTAGTTTATACGCAAATATTAACAAAGTAAAATGCGATTAGTGAAGTCAAAAATCATGCTGCATGAATAAAACCATAGTGCTGAAATACGGTGGTAATGCCATGATTGACGAAAAAATTAAGGATCAACTGATTAACAACATTTGTCTTTTGCAGGGCAAAGGTCACCAAATGGTGATGGTTCACGGAGGTGGTCCATATATTGCTAAAGCCTTAGAAAAGGCCAATGTCGAAAGTGAATTCATAGATGGTCAGCGAAAAACTTCTGATGAGGCTTTAGAATACATAGAAATGGTGCTCAAAGGAAAACTCAATGGTCATCTGGTGAGCCTAATTAATGCTAAAGGGAAAAAGGCAGTAGGTCTTTCGGGAAAGGATGGAAATATGATCGTCGCTAAGAAAAGATACCACCTGCAAAAAATAAATGGCGAGTTCAAAACTGTCGATCTAGGTCACGTTGGAGAAGTAGCAAGTGTAAATGTAGATTTGATCCATGTTCTCCTCGAAAATGGTTTTCTGCCCGTGATTACCTGCATTGCAGCAGATGAAATGGGAAACACCTACAATATCAATGGAGACAATTTTGCAGGACATCTGGCAGGAGCAATACAATCAGACACCTTTATTCTGATGACTGATGTCGATGGTCTGCTAATGGACATTGAGGATCCGAATTCTATCATCAGGCAAATCAAACTTGATGAGATCAAAAAACTCATAGATCAAGGCATTATCAAAGGTGGAATGATTCCAAAACTGGAAGCGTGTAAAACAGCCCTTAATGCCGGTGCCGCCTCAGCTCGTATCATCAATGGTACGAAACCACAAATGCTAATGAATATTTTTAACGGAAAAAGTGAAGGAACAGAAATAATTAAATAAATGGAAAAGAATCACCACACCAACTCATATTATCACGAATTGGATCAGGAGTATTATCTGCCGGTATTCAAAAGATTTCCTCAGGCAATGCAGAAAGGGGAAGGTTGCTGGCTTTGGGATGTTGAAGGAAAAAAGTACCTAGATACCCTGGCGGGAATTGCAGTCAATACACTGGGGTATCAGCATCCTGAAATGCTCAAAACCATTCGCGAACAGTCAGAAAAGCTGCTGCACATCTCCAACTTTTTTGTCAGCCCTGAACAGGTTAAGCTGGCAGAAAAGCTTTCGGAAATAAGTAAAATGAGTCGCATATTTTTCACCAATAGCGGAGCTGAATCCGTCGAGGGCGCAATTAAAATAGCGCGAAAATATGCCCACTCGAAAGGCAAAAATGGAACCATTGTTTCATTCAGCCAATCTTTTCACGGAAGGACCATGGCTACAATAGCTACTGGTCAGAAAAAATATCAGCAGGGTTTCGATCCCATTCCGCACGGCTTTGCTCAGGCGAGTTTTAATGATTGGGAATCTGTAGAAAAAATAGCAGATAAAAACATAGCTGCATTCTTAATCGAACCCATTCAGGGAGAAGGGGGAATAAATCCGGTTGATAAAAACTTTTTACATAAACTAAAAGATTTTTGTGATCGCAATGACTGTCTGCTCATTTTCGATGAAGTGCAAACGGG
>SLKL01000412.1 GCA_007134625.1 Saprospiraceae bacterium | reverse complement strand
TAATATGAAAATGCTAAGGAGTTTCATGTTAGATATAGATTAACTTCAAAACTGGCGGTGATTGCCCCTATTTTCCTCTTTTATTTTCTTTGACAGATTATCAAAAACTAATATTTCTGTCTCTATAACACTATAATTTAAATATCCCAAAATGGGAAGTACTGCATTTCCGGGCATATTTTGAAATAAATATTCCTCCCATAATTCTCCATTTTGTTCCATGTGTAAGTTCAATTTCAAAGGCAATTCATCAATATTAATTGGTAAATTAGATTTTGATATTATTTGTACTAAATGAGCTTCAGCATTTAGAAATGACTCCTTCATTTCTTTTCCTCTATTTTCGCTGATAAACAATTGATTGACAAATTTAATCTCTCGACTCTTATTAAGTCTTCCGTTGTCAAAACCACCATGCCTTACAATCAATTCTTTTCTTGATTCTGACAGAATGTCTTTTAACTTATTGCAAATCAGTTCAACTTCTTTATATATCTGAATCAAATCTTGTGAATTAGATTGCTTAATTTCATCAGAAAGTTGATTTCTTTCCTCTGTTATTTCTTTAATGCTTTTGTAATTTGTATTAGAACCCTCACTATCTACATCATCTGTTGTAATGTTAATCAGTTCATATGCATCTCTTATTTCTTTTACGTGCCTTGAACAGCTCAGAATAAGAATCAATAAGATAAATGAAATAAATAACAGTCTGAACATAGTATTTGGATTTGATTAATAATCCTATTGAAAAACATCAAATATAGGTACTATATTCAACTAAGTAATGCCATCCCTTCGGGATTCTGTTTACTGGCATAAATTATCCCATTCTACAATCCTGTCATCCCCTCGGGATTCATTTTTAAACTTTTACTGCACATTCCTACTACCTTCCGAAATTATTCAAACTGGAGAGGTGATTTTTTCTCATAACAAATCCGAACTTTCTGTTCCCATAGGTTTGAGAAGGGTAGTATGATTATAGATAAAAATTGTCAGCAAAATCAAACCTAGATGAGCCAGCTCTAAATGCCTTCTAAATTCGACATAATTAATATTTGCTTTGATCTAAAATAATGTGGAGGTTAAAAGTTATAAGTAAAATTTAAAGATCGATTGAAGCTCCGTAAAATTAAGTGATAGAACAAAATATTTAGTTTGAGTATTCAAACTAAGAGGTGCTTTAAGACATCTCAGGTTTTTTTGTGAGGGGTGATAAGTTCTGATCAATCTTCCATGGATTTACTAAAGCCAAGTGAGCTGGGCTCGTCCAAAAGACGAGATAGGGTTTTCAAAACCCTGTAGGTTGCAGCATAAGCAGAATTTGAAGCCACAAAAGTTTATATCATAGCCTTTATATTTTTCATTTGTCAATTAAATAAATCTAAATCAATCAGCCAACAAGTTTAATAGTTCTGCTGGACTGTAGACTTCTAAAGACGCATTCTTAAAATCTGATTTATTTCTGGTAACGATTACTCTGAGACCGCTTTGTTTCGCTGCTGAAACTTGAATTGCATCTTCAAAATCAATTATATTTGAATGTAGAGCATCTAAAACAGTACTTTTATCAACTCCAATGACAGCTACCATTTCTATTAGGTTAGACAAAAACTCAATGGCTAATTTATTTCCTTTCACTTTTTTGAAAATATAGTAGATCTCTGTTAGAGTCGTAGCGGTTACATGACCTTTGAGTCTAATGTCATCAATATAGCTAAATATTTTTGATGAGGTTTCAAAGTGGGGTTTACGTTTTAAAGCAACATCAAGAATTACATTGGTATCAAGCAGAATCCTTATCATTTGTGCTTTTCCATTAGATAATCAAATTTAGCATCTTTAACATCCTCAGACTTTAGAATACCAGCCCATTTTTTAACAAAGGCTTCCCCTTTCATAGGATTTTTCACTTGCTTTTCTTCAGCCATTATGATCACATCTACTTCTTCCGCATTTTTCAATACTGAATTTTCAGGTATTTGAATTGTACCTCTTTTTGATATTTTTGTTCTGAAGTGTAATGTTTTCATTTTTTTTAATTAGATTAGGCAATCAAAGTTATTATCGCATTGAACTTATAAAAGTGCCAATTAACAGCCTTTGTTTCTCACATTCATCTCCCATTTCTTTTTTTAGCATCAGATATTTCTTGAAGACAAACCTTTAAGTAAATCCAAAGATAGATTTTTAAGGCTATGATAAGAAATTTTCTGGGTTTAAATTTACCAGACCGATTGACTGTTTAAATTTCAAAGAAATTAGATTGAAGTGCATTACCTCTTGCTAAAAGTGCATTTATTTTTGCAGTTTAAGGGCTAGTAAAAACCAATATCTGAATCAAGTTCATTTACTTTTGAGTTTTGGGTGTCCAATTAGATGGTAATTAAAAAAACAGAAAATAAAGTTATAGGGTGTAACTAATAGGTTTTTCCATAAATAAACACGACCTATCCTCATATAAAAGAAATCGGACCTTCTTGATTTTTTTGAGGATCCATTCAAAGATGTAGCCGAAAAGAGC
>SLKL01000007.1 GCA_007134625.1 Saprospiraceae bacterium | reverse complement strand
CGAAAACCCCTTTCTATTACAAATTGCTGCAAAATCCAATATCTTCGTCATCAGGAAAAATCTTTCCTCAACGTAGCTATGGCTACGCCTGCGGAATATTTTACCTTCTTCCTCGATCTTGAACTTTTCGCTCATTTTCATGACGAAAAGGGTTTTCGGAGTGGACTCATAACTGCTCATCGAATAATTTTTAATCTCACTTCCAAATGATCAATTTTACCTGTTCTGGCAAAAATCAATTTACTTAAATCCCTGTTCAAAACTTTTCCGCTTATCTCCTCCGTCTGTCCATTGGCAAAATGAACCGTAATACCCTCTTTTGCCGAATCAGTATAAACCACAGGTAAATTACACAGCGTAAATGCCAATTGTCCGGGCTGTAAATCCAGACTTTGTTCCTGTTGAAGTACATCAAAATACCTGAAAGTGGCTGCTTCCTGTAAGAACTCCGTTTTTCTCAGTAGGTAATTTTGGAAGTGGATTTTTCCATCATTTATTTCTACGCCCAACTCACCAAAACGAACGAGAATATCTTCTTTTACCTGCCCCGTCATACCCGGTTGCTGAGCTCCTCTGTGAAAAGGGGTATGAGAATAGGGATCGGTCGGGAAAGCTCCGTAAAGTTGAGGAGACTTATGAGAACCTATACCTGCCTCTATCTCATAATAGTGCTCAAGCAACCTTCCAACAGTTGCAGCATCCGATTTCTCTTGCATAGCTTTATAACAAACTCCCTGAATGGCTAAATGCAACTTGGAAACCATATGCCAGTAAATTGAACCTAATCCTTCATAAGCGAAAAAAGTACCTGACCTGCCGGTAAATGCCAGGTGATTAAACACTTTTTCAAAAATCTGTAGAACAAGAGATCGCTCCTTTGAGACCAATCTTTTATAGCCCTCTTTTCGCTCTAAATCATTCAAAGCCTCTTTTAAATCAGAAGCATTTCTGAAGTTTCCATTAAAGTGAACTTTGCCCTCAATATCTTTTTCCACTATTGAATTGTTTCTGTCTGAAAGCAATTTTTGCATCAGCAGGGAAGTCTCTATTTCTTCCGCGGGAATGATATTTTTATCTAAAAAACCGGGCAAATCTTTATTGGGGTAGAGTAAATAACTATACTGATCAGGTCTGAAGAGTTCACTTGATTTCAAGGCATTCAGGACTTCAACTGACTGCTCTGGAGACAAAAAGCCTGAACTGAGAACAGCGACCTGACCTTCGAGCATTTCATTCAGATGTGAAATCTGTAATTTTTTATCACTTACACTAACCAGATTATAAGCATGGAAGAGCTTATCAGGTCTTTGGTTGATTTCAATGGTATGGCGGATAAACTGAATACTCAGTCGTGTAAACCGCTTTAGTCCCTCAAGAGAGGCGCTACGCTTTTTACCCCAGAAACCATTTTTATAAATATAATCCCTATAATCAGAGGCTGCATTACCTACTCTATCCAAAAACTCCTTTTTGGCTTCATCAGAAAAACCTCCGGGAATGGATGTACTAAACTCCTCAAGTGCCTCCCTGACACTGTGATAAAATTCTATCAGTTCATTAGAAATTCGGACGTGCCCAAGTTCTGACTTCTCAAGTAGCTCCTGGAAAAATTCCATGAAGCGGTGCAAATAACAAAGTGTAACCATAGAAACACCATTACCAACTAAGGCATTATTGGCGTCATTCCATTCCGGTCGCTGTGTGTTCATCCAAATACCTCCACCCGGGATCAAATTTGATATTTTCGCTAAAACTGAAGCCAGGATTTTTTCAATGAAATTGACATGGTAAATTTCTCCTTCATCTGAAGTAAGTAGTGTGCCATCTGCACCCATTTTTTCTCTTCTCTCTCTGAGTTTTTCATCCCACTCCTGATCAAACTCAATGGTGTTTTTTGAATCTTTTAAAATCTCACTGTAAGGGTTGATAGTATAAGGGACAGCTGCATAGACAAACCAATCTCTGTCGAAATAGGACTGTAAAACACCCGGATACAGATTATCCATCATCTCCAGAAACTTGAGCAAATAAATTATCTGATGATCGCCCCAGTAGCCAATGTAAGACCATGGGTTGTCGGGTTCAATAGTTTCCCAATCGTAACCGTCTTTAGTCACCCGGTATGGATTGTAACCATCGAAAGTTGAGGCATTCAAAAACTTGAAAATCATACCTGCTATAAATTCGGGATACGACAGTGCGAGGGCTTCCCAGTTTTGGAAAATATCCCGCCAATTACCTTCGTAGTCAAGAATATCCTCACCCGTGATTACATCCTGAGTGTTGATGGTGAAATTATTCCAGGGGCGGCTTGGGTCACCATGTCTCCGACTGAATTTCAATGGCAAATACTCCATGCAGAGTCTGATCAGATCGGGATTATCTATTTTCTCCAATAGCTGATGTAAAATTGACCGACTTAGGTTTTCCGGTAAGGTATTCAGGAATTCGGTATTCTCATTGTACAAATCCTTATTGGCTTGTTTCAGGAAATTGATGAGATCAGACTTAGGAATTTGGTAATTGT
>SLKL01000153.1 GCA_007134625.1 Saprospiraceae bacterium | reverse complement strand
TTCCGGGAAGGGTGCAGTACTCCTGCTTTCCGAATGAAAAAGGTGGGATAGTTGATGACTTGTTGGTTTACAGATTGGATGATGAGGGTGGAAATCCTGCTTTTATGCTGGTAGTAAATGGCGCCAATATTGAAAAGGACTGGGAGTGGGTCAATGCCAACAACAAATTCGATGCAGAATTGACGGATGTATCTGATCAAACTGCCCTGATCGCATTGCAGGGACCTAAAGCAGAAGCAATTTTAAGTGAAATAAGTCCAATTGCATTAAAGGAGATGCCCTACTACCACTTTGTCAAGGGTGAAGTAGCGGCATTCAAAGATGTTTTGGTTTCGACTACAGGTTATACCGGGTCGGGAGGTTTTGAAATTTACGCAGCCAATGATCATATAGGTCCCATTTGGGATGCCCTAAGACAGGCAGGTGAAAAGCACGGTTTGAAACCGGCAGGATTGGGAGCGAGAGATACCCTGCGCCTTGAAATGGGTTTTTGTCTTTATGGGAATGACATCAATGACGATACTTCGCCACTTGAAGCCGGACTGGGGTGGATTACAAAACTCAAAAAAGGTGATTTTATCGGTTCAGATAAAATAAAAGGGCTTAAAGAAGCGGGTATAAAGAGAAAACTTACAGCTTTTACCATTTCTGATAGAAGGGTTCCGAGACACGGTTACCCCATTTACAATGAATCAGAAGAACAAATTGGGGAAGTTACATCCGGTACGCAATCCCCCTCTCTTGGTCACCCGATTGGCTTGGGTTATATCGATAAGGATTATGCTACTGAGGGCAATTCAGTTTTGGTAGGTGCAGGCAAAAAAATGCTCAAAGCCCAAATATGCAAATTGCCATTTTACAAGAATACTTAAACAATCCGACCGCTAATCTGATTAATATAATGTTCTAAGACTGTTTAACTTGTCATGTCTTCATATGCAGAAGATTTCTGCTTTTTTCTAAAGACGACATTATTCAGAGAACAGTCTAAGTGTTGAATTAAGGTCACATTAATGCAAGCAGAAGAAGCAAAATCAAAGTTTATTGAGTCCTGGGGTAAACTCGGAACAGATTGGGGTATCAATCGAACAATGGCGCAGATACATGCCTTGCTTCTTGTTTCTCACCAACCACTTTGCGCCAATGAGATCATGGAGGAGCTCAAAATCTCCAGAGGAAATGTCAACCAAAATGTTCGGATGTTAATGGATTGGGGCTTAGTCCATAAAGAGTTGCGCTGCGGAGACAGGAAGGATTACTTCTATGCTGAAAAAGATATATGGACCGTACTTCGTCAAGTAGTAAAGCACCGAAAAAAGAAAGAACTGGATCCCATGATGCGCATACTCGAAGATATCTCGAAGGTAGAGGGGAATGATGAAGAAGCTAAAGAATTGTCAAAAGTTACCGGCGAAATACTCCACTTTTCCAAAAAAACAGATAAGATGCTCGACAATCTGATCAAATCAGAAAAAAACTGGCTGACCGGTACGCTGTTTAATATGATTCGATAGTTGGTGGGTTGTTTAGTTATTTTTCCTTCGTAAGCACACTTTTTCCCAACTGTTCAGTGGAAAGCGCCCGGGAGTTTCACAATTAGAGTCAATTATTTTACACGTAATTAATAAACTCTTAAGACCTGTAATACATTGTAATCTCATATTTGACGTTAAATTGTTCTAAATTTCTCTGCATGGACTTTTATCTTGAAAGTGCATCTAAGTATGCCTTGCTGTTTTTCAGTTTATTGTGTTTGCCTTTTTTCATTAATGGACAAAGCACTACACCCGCCGAAGTATCCGGTCAATTAATGGAATCCTCTGAATCCTATGCCATTGAATTTGCCAATATTTCCTTTTTGAATCCTGTGGATAGTTCTCTCGTCTCCGGTGTCAGTACAGGATTTGATGGGGAGTTTAGTGCTCGAATTCAGCCCGGAGAATACCTGATGAGAGCCACCTTTCTCGGATATGAAACAGTTTGGGAAACGATTGTAGTAAATGAGGGGGAAAATGATTTGGGGATAGTCCATATGCATGAATCAGCGGAGGTATTGAGTGAAGTTTCAGTTGAAGCGGCCGCCTTGATGTTCAGGACAGAAATCGACAAAAGGGTGTATGATGTAGAAAACACCATTACAGCAAGTGGAGGTTCTGCTGTACAACTTTTAGAGACCCTTCCTTCAATTCAGATTGATGATGAGGGACAAATCAATCTTAGAGGAAGTAGTAATATCCTCATTTACATCAATGGACAACCTACTAATCTATCAGCTGATGATACAGAGTCTATACTGGAACAATTTCCTGCTGATGCTATAAAAAGCGTAGAAGTCATTACCAATCCATCTGCACGTTTTGACGCTGAAGGAGTAGGGGGAATCATCAACCTAATCCTTAATGAATCAGACCTCAGAGGATTGAATGGGCAAGTCAATGTTAGTGTAGGAACCGGAAATAAATATACAGCCGGCTTAAATCTAAATTATCGCGCCAATGGATTCAACTTTGCTTTGGGTTATAATTATCAGAACA
>SLKL01000402.1 GCA_007134625.1 Saprospiraceae bacterium | reverse complement strand
TTTGGCGTTCTCCGCTATCGGTTTTTAGTGAAAAAACAGCTACTTTAGCTCCCACCTGCACCTCATTTTCTCCAAGACTTAAGACTTTTCCTGAGAGTTGAATTTGCTCATTTTCAGATCGGGGAAGGGAAAGTAGTTGAGGTCTTTCTCCGGTAAAAAATTCAAACATCGCTGTAAACGTTTCTAAGGAGGTAGCTACTTCATAGTGGTCGTGTTCAGTGAAGCGCAGATTTTCCGCTCCCGGAATATCATTTCCCCTTACGATCAAATCGCTATCGCTGAAGATGTTAAGGGTTCTTACTCTGTGGGATTCAATGCCCGGAAGCTGATCCATGGGTCGTCCGGCGATATGCACATAAGCTTCGACTAGTTTTGCCCTACTGCTGTCTGCCATAAAATTATAAGACAAACCACTGCCGGCAGAATGTCCCGCCAGATAAATTTGCGAAGAGCCGGTTTTTTCCAGTGCTTTATCTACCAATTCAACAAGTGCGGTCATACTTCCCTGACGACCCACCGTATTCCAGTCAAATATAAAAATCCGTTCCGGACTAAAACCATTGGCAGCAAAGCGCAGTACTTGCTTTTCATAAGTGTCACCTGAAGCCAGAAAACCGTGGATTAACACAAGAGGTAAATGTGCTTCAGTTTTTTCGGCATCATTCAGATCCGCATGTGTTTTTGCGTCAGATGCAAATGAAAAACAGAATATCAGCAGTAAAAAGAAAAAGCACTGTTTCATTGGATTTCAATTTTTGCTTAAAGGTAGGATTTCTTTATCAATGAGTCCACTCATTGCTTGTGTAAAGTTTATGTTGAGAAATCACCCCGGATTTGATAAAGCCACCGGCAGTACCTGTCCATTATAAAAACGATGCCCTTCTCTTCCAAAGTCAGCGATAAATTTACCCATTTCCTGTGCCGTCATTGGTGGTTTGTATGAGGGAAAAGCTTTAGCTAGCATTTCCGTGGCCACCGCACCAAGGCATAGGCAATTGAAGGATATACCATCAGGGCTTAATTCTTCCAAAAGGCATTCAGTCAAGCAGGCCAATGCCGCTTTGGATGAACTGTAGGCCGATAAGCCGGGAAATTTTTTGCTACCCTGAAAACCTCCCATACTGCCAATATTTACCACATGGGCATTACCGGAAGATTTTAATAGTGGGTGCAAATGTCTGATTAGGAGAGCCGGTCCGCTGAGGTTGACCGCAAGTAAATCATCCCAGTCGCTTTTTTCCGTTTCTAAAAAGGGTTTGTTGTAAAGCAGTCCCGCATTGTTGACCAGTAAGTCAATACTATCCACATCTGCAAGAAAACGAGATAATTCCTCCCAATCTGCTTGACTCAGGTCAAAGCTCAAAACTTCGATAGGATTGTCATTTTGCTCGATACTTTCCGCTCTGAGAGATTGCAACTTTTTCAGATTTCTTGAAAGTGCAAATATCTTGTTGTTTTTGTCTTTGGAGAGCTCAAGGCAGGTGGCATAGCCGATTCCTGAACTCGCTCCTGTAATTACTATATTCATCAAATCTTTTTTATTTTAAACAAAATTATACAGCTATTTTTGAATGAGTATTTAGCTAATGTTCAACTTAGGCAGGCTAAGCTAAAGGCATAAGCGAGAGCTTAAAGAATTAACCAAATTGAAAATTGCGGATAAACCCACCTTTCCCAAGGCACTGTAAATTAAGAAATACCCTCCCTCGGTCTGCGAACCTAAAGCCTTATTTTTATTACTCAAATCTTATTTTATCGCCATCGACTTCAACTTTTGCAGAAAGGGGGAAGCAAAAATAAAATTTTGAATCACCTCACTATCACTTTGGAGCACTTCTTGACTCGAACCCTCCCAAGCCAGTACTCCATCCTGCAGTAATACAATCTTCTCACCAATTTCCATCACTGAATTCATATCATGGGTGTTGATGATGGTGGTGATATTGTTTTCCCGTGTAATTTCCTGAATGAGTTTGTCAATAAGAATTGAAGTTTTGGGATCAAGTCCACTATTGGGCTCGTCACAAAAGAGGTACTTGGGTTTCATGACAATCGCCCTTGCGATTCCAACCCTTTTTTGCATGCCTCCGGATACCTCAGAGGGATAACGATTATTAACTCCTTCAAGATTGACTCGTTCAAGACAGTAATCTACCCGCTCAGATTTTTCTTTAGCTGTCATTTTGGTAAACATATCAAGTGGGAAGCGGATGTTTTCTTCCACAGTAAGGGAGTCAAATAAGGCTGATGCCTGAAATAGCATACCCACCTCCATACGGATCTTTCTAACCTCTTTTTTATTCAGTGCGTAAAAATCTGTCTGATCGTAAAATACCTTTCCGGATGTAGGATAAATCAAGCCAATCAATATTTTAAGCAATACTGTTTTACCCGCCCCGGATTTGCCGATGATCAAATTAGTTTTTCCTAATTCAAAGCTAACAGACACGTCTTTTAAGACCTCATGATCACCAAAACTTTTAATAATGTTTTCTACTCTAATCATTTTCGGAATTTTAAGCAGTCAATACTACTGCT
>SLKL01000241.1 GCA_007134625.1 Saprospiraceae bacterium | reverse complement strand
TGAATGGATAGAGTTGGAATGGCATTATTCTGACTTCAGACCCACCTTCCGGGGCAGAACGGTCAGGGCTCCAGAATTGGCAAATACTAACATCAGACAGATGAGTATCATGCTGTCGGATGGACAGGAAGGGGAGTTTGAGGTTTTTATTGATTGGGTAAAGGCTTATTAATTTCAATTTGTAAACCTTTTCTTTCTACTTCATTTTTTTAATATAAAATTGGTGAAAATGAAATTATGAGTTTGCCACTATTATGTTAAACTCAATTTTCAGATAAACCAAGTTGAAAAAGACTCACAACTTTTAAGTTTTCACTTTACAGAACTAAAAAAAATACATAAATTGGAAAAGTGTTTGTAAAAAAATCGCTAAGCACCTGAATAGTGTTTAAAGTTTCGTTAACTTTGATATCGTTTGTTTTAACAAGGAATTAGTAGTTCGTTAGTCACAGAAGTAAGGTCTTAATATTTGAAAAAAATTCAATAAATGCTTAGTCGATTTCTTTTCTTGTTTTTTTGGGTATTTATACTTTTCGTTAGTAGTTGTGGGGATAGATTTGCTGAAAGGAATTTTGAATGGGATGAATCTGATGCTGAAGGAATTCACTTAGCCATGAAGGTGATAACTGACATTATGGTCAGTGATATTTTTTCTCCACCTGTTGCAAGTAGGGTTTATGCATATGCTTCAGTTGCAGCCTATGAGACTGTTGTGCATAAATTTGAAGATTATCAATCACTTGCTGGCCAATTAGATGAATTAAAGCCCGGTCCGGTGCCCGACCCCAATTTGAATTACGATTTTGAAGTGGCAGCTACAAAAGCTGTTCTTAAAGTCGGACATGCTCTTACTTTTGATGAATCCCTATTTCATGAATTAAAAGCCTCTACTTTAGATTATTTAAACGAAAAAGAAATACCTGAATCAATCTATCAGAGATCTGTAGAATTTGGTGAGAAAGTAGCTGAACATATTCTTGATTGGTCAAGAGGGGACTATTACGCACAAACAAGAACATATCCTGAATATACCCCGCAAAGATTACCGGATAAATGGATTCAGACCCCTCCTGCTTACATGGATGCTATCGAGCCTGCATGGAACCGTATTCGAACTCTTGTCATTGATTCTGCCAATCAGTTTATCCCTCCTCCTCCAACGGAATTTAGTATTGACCAAAACAGTCAATTTTTTGAAGAGGCTTATGAAGTGTATGCTGTTTTAACCAGTGGAGATGAAATGGAGAAAAGAGAGATCGCAGGCTTTTGGGATTGCAATCCATTTGCTGTAAGGTCTATTGGTCATTTAATGGTGGGTGAAAAAAAGATTTCTCCCGGTGGCCACTGGATGAATATAGCTTCTCTGGCATCCCGACAGTCCGATGCCAACCTAATGAAGTCAGCAGAAGCACTTGCACTTACCGCAATCGCTCTTTTTGATGGATTTATCAGTTGTTGGGATGAAAAATACCGAAGTAACTTATTACGACCGGAAACTTATATTAATCGCTATATCGATCCCAACTGGGTGCCGGCATTGCAATCTCCACCTTTTCCTGAACATACAAGTGGTCATAGTGTAATTTCTACCGCAGCTTCAATTGCTTTGACAAGAGTTTTTGGAGATAATTTTGAATTTGATGATACGACTCAATTAGAATTCGAGCTTCCTGTAAGATCTTTCACCAGTTTTTATCATGCTGCTGAAGAAGCAGCAATATCTCGATTATACGGAGGAATTCACTATATGCCTGCTATTACCTATGGATCGCAACAAGGAAGAAAAATAGGAAAATTAATTTCAGAAAGGGTGACCACGAGATTGGATTAACTCCAATTCAAATAATATACTTCGCAAAATGTCCAAAACCACTACTAGCATGAAAAATTTAATATTTTTATCTGTTGTTTCGCTTTTGATTTTTATTTCCTGCAAGGAAGAATCTGATGGTCTTCTATCAGATACAGGATACTCAATAGCTGAAGAAACTTCTAAAGTTGAAGAATTACCGGAAAGATTTGCCGCTCACCGTGGATTTCAATTGCTCAGTCCGGAGGAAACAGGTGTAACCTTTGAAAATACCATACGGGAAAATTACGACTATAATATTTTGACCTATGAATACCTCTATAATGGAGGCGGTGTAGCTGTTGGGGATATTAATGGGAACGGTCTACCGGATCTTTACTTTGTATCGACTTTTGGTAGAAATCGATTGTACTTGAATAAGGGAAATTTTGAATTTGAGGACATCACGAATCAGGCGGGTGTGGGTGCTCCCGGTGGATTTAAAACAGGAGCCACCATGGTGGATATCAATGGAAACGGACTTTTGGATATCTACGTATCAAGAACTGGTAAAGATGACGGACCATTTAAACGCAACTTGCTGTATATCAACAATGGCGATCTAACTTTTACAGAAATGGCTGCTGATTTTGGGCTTGATCTTGCTGATAACTCTAATCATGTCAATTTTTTCGATATGGATGGAAATGGTTATCTCGATGTTTTTGTCCTTAACCATCCACTGATTTTTTCTGA
>SLKL01000260.1 GCA_007134625.1 Saprospiraceae bacterium | reverse complement strand
CAGCCCGGGGAATTGATATTGATGACTTGACACATGTATTCAACTTCGATCTTCCTAATATCTCAGAAAGTTATGTTCACCGGATTGGACGTACAGGTAGAGCAGGGAATGAAGGTATTGCCATAGCATTTTGTTCAGCAGCAGAAAAGGCTGACTTAAAGAACATAGAAAAATTAATTGGTAAGAAAATCCCTGTAATTGGTAATCATCCTTACCCTTCCGTGGAGGAAGAAACAGAGCCTACTGCAAAAAAACCTCAAAATTCAAACAATAATAGAAGAAAGGGAAGGTCCAATAATGGAAAAAGTCGCAAATTTTATGGAAACAAAAAAAGGAGCAGCACTAGTAAAGCTTAGCTCTTACTGAGCTGATGAGAAAAGACACTATTCATCACTTCTTTCAAATCATTGATCAATTGCTTTACAGAGGGCGAGTCTGTTCTGTCAATAAACAAATCATAAATTTCTGTCTGTTCAAGATCAATTCCAATCTTGAATTTTGCCATTGATTGGGCTGACAATAAGTGCGGTAATTTGGATTTAGAGGTATCAAAGTTACACAGTAGGTCAAAAGATTCCTGTATTTGACTTTGATACTTTTTATCCGATACTCCCGCGAAAAGACTAAAATCTGAACGGGTCACTACATTTAGATCCGTGATATTGGGATGTCTTTTTTCAAGTCTTTTTCTTGTTCCATCAAAAAAGAACAGCACCACAACCTTTTTGTGTCTTTTTTTTAGATCGTCAGAATATTTCAATAATAATTCACGTGAAGGTTTGTCCTCGACATTTGCAATGAAGCAAATGCTGTCTGCGGGGTTAATTCCTTTGTAAGCGGAGCGTTTTTTTAGTGCGCTGTTTATTTTCCAGTCTATAAACTTAGGAATGATCATCTGATTTTTGATTTGCAGATCCCTCATCGGGTGCAGGGGCTAACTCTTGTAAACTATCTTGTTCTGCCTCTTCCGGTTCCGGTTCCTCGACCATAAAGCGACCCATTTTTTCATATTTTTCTATACGCTTAGAAATCAACTCATCAACTTCCATTCCCTGTAGCATATCTAACTCCTTATTGATGTGTTTTTTAAGGATTTCCACCATTTCCTCTCTGTTCGCATGCGCACCACCGAGTGGTTCATAAATGATCCCGTCAATTAGACCAAATTCGAACATATTTTCAGCTGTGAGTTTCAATTGCTCAGCTGCCTGCTCCTTGTGATCCCAGCTTCTCCATAAAATAGAACTGCAAGACTCCGGAGAAATCACAGAATACCAGGTGTTTTCTAACATGAATACCCTGTCACCTAAGCCAATACCAATTGCACCACCTGATGCTCCTTCACCAATTACATAGCATAGGATTGGAACTTTTAATTGAGCCATTTCAAATAAATTTCTGGCAATGGCTTCTGCTTGTCCTCTCTCCTCTGCCTCAAGTCCCGGATAAGCACCGGGTGTGTCAATTAATGATAGAACAGGGAATCCAAAACGCTCTGCCATTTTCATCAATCTCAGTGCCTTCCGATAGCCCTCAGGATTAGCCATACCAAAGTTCCGATATTGGCGCATTTTGGTGTTCACTCCTTTTTGATGACCTATAATCACTACTGTACGACCATCAATTTTACCTAAACCACCGACAATTGCTTTGTCATCTTTAAAATATCGGTCACCATGAAGTTCAATAAAACTGGAAGTCAAGTGCTTAATGTAATGGTAAGTATATGGTCTTTCCGGATGTCGTGATAATTGCACTCTTTGCCACCCACTAAGATTGTCATATATCTCAATCCGCTTGTCGTTAATTTTCTTCTCAAGCTCTTGAATCATGGGACTTACATCCACATCACCCTTCTCACCAACCTGGCGAATTTTTTCCAGTTGTTCGTAAAGACTTTCAAGGGGCTTTTCAAAATCTAAAAATACCATACTCAATCAAAATTTAGGCAATGGCAAATAAAAATTATTTGCAAAAAGAACAGCTAAGATAAGTCAATCCACAGACTTGAATGGCATCAAAAAAATTTATGTAAAAATTTTTTGAAAAATGCTTGTCCATTAAAAAACGATAAACTACTTTTGCATTCGCTTAGTGAAAAAGTTCACGGTGAAATTATTTGGTCTGGTAGTTCAGTTGGTTAGAATACCTGCCTGTCACGCAGGGGGTCGCGGGTTCGAGTCCCGTCCAGACCGCTTAAAAAGCCTCTCAATATTGAGAGGCTTTTTTGTTTATACAAACCACGTTCTATGGATTATTATGTCTATATCATTTATTCCAATATCCACGACATGTATTTACAGGGGGTCTTCTACTCATCCTGCTCTTAGATTTTTACAACATAATAATGGTCTTGCTGAATACACTAAAAAGTTTACTCCTTGGGTTTTAGTTTATCTTGAAAAATATTCCGCTAAATCTGATGCTCTCAAAAGAGAAGGATCTTTAAAGAAATATTCAAAAGCTCAGATTATTGATCTTATTAATGGGAGCCATCCCAACAAAGTCAATCCCAATAAATTCGCCCAAATTCCTTGAGTTATTTCATATCTTATCAGCTT
>SLKL01000271.1 GCA_007134625.1 Saprospiraceae bacterium | reverse complement strand
TTTCAACTTTTCTCGTCAGTCCACTCCATTTCATTCCGTTTCCTTACGAGACAGGCAATTTTCAATTATCCATTATCAATTCTCAATTATCCATTATCCATTCTCAATTGTCCATTATCCATTATCCTGATACATCCTCCCAACATCAACCTTGTACAAAATTTTCATTTTCAATTTTCAACCTTCAATTTTTAATTAATTCTCAATTATCCATTATCAATTATCCAAAACATGCCTCAGAGCATTCAGTGGAGAAATGAGTTTAATGTCGTCATCTCCTTTAACTGAATCAGCAGACTGAGTGAGAATACGGTAAATATCCTCTGTTTGTAATTCCGGCTGATGGCTTTTTAACAAAGCGACCAAAGAAGCGACAAGCGGAGTCGCCATTGATGTGCCACTGAAGTATTCGTAACGGTCACCGGGTAGGGTAGAGTAGATGTCTTTTCCGGGTGCTGCAATAAAAAAATCAACTCCTTCCTTGGTATTTGAAAATGAAGTCAGCTTCTGATCAGAGTCTGTAGCACCAACTGTTATGACACCTTTCACATTTGCCGGACTAAAATCCCCTGCAGGACGTCCTGCATTTCCGGCGGCAGCAACCACAATTGCATTTCGTTTATTGGCGTAAGCCACTGCTTTTTCATACAGCTTTTCCGGCTGAACTGAAGGTCCACCGAGTGAGAGAGATATAACAGTTGCTCCCATATCTGCAGCTTCCATAATTCCCTTGGCAATATTCTTTTTCCTTCCAAAACCATTTTTATCCAAAACCCGGATAGAGGTAACGGACAAATGCTCATTGTCGGGACTTAGTGAAGAAATACCGATTTGATTGTTGGATACAGCGGCAGCAATTCCAGCGCAATGAGTACCATGACCCATTGGATCACCATGGTGTTCTTCACCAAATGAAATATAATTTCCTGCAAGATCCTCATGTTCATTATCCACTCCTGTGTCCAGGATAGCGATAATAGTTTTTTGCTGAATCCTTTCCGAATTTTCGGCTAACAATTCATGTATGGCAGAATAATCGAGTTGGTCAAAATGCCACATTTTGTGGGTAAGCGGATCATTGGACTCCGAGGGTTCGCTCAAATTTTCCATAAAAAGATCCGGGCCTTTCGCGGGGGGTAAAATAAGCATCACTTGTTCATTCCACTCCCACGATTTGATATCCGGATGCCTATTCATTAACCAAACCAATTGATCTTTTTGTTGAAGGGAACGTTCCGGTATTCTGCAACTGATGCTTGTTGTAAAAAAAGGTGCAGCAAACTCGGATAAATTCAGCGGTCTGCAGTCCAACGCAAAACGCCTTTGAATTAAACCGATGGAGCCTTCATTAAAATCACTATTCAGGTGGACAATCAACTGAGGACTTTCTTTCGCTATATTGGGCTGGTAAAAACTGAAGGTATCTTTCCACTTGTCAAAAAGGACAGATAAGAAAATGGCAATAAAAATCCCCATAGCACCGAAGTAGAGAATTTTTATCCGAGACAAAAACTGGAACCCGGTAACCACAAGAGCCATCAAAATGAAATCTCTACTGAGGATAATTAATTTAAAACCCAGAGAAGCAGGTGAAAAAGCAAGTGCAAAAAAATAAAAGAAAAAGGAGGACAAAAACATTTTACTCATTAACCCACTGTAGGAACTACCCTGAAAATAGAACCACCCAACTAATCCCAGTAGGGAAAGCAGATAGAAAAATGGGTATATTCCGGTTATGATATCCATTGAAAGTGGATTGTGATCGACTTAGGCCAAATCTATTATAATTTGCTTCAAATATACAAGGCTGAACCGATATCTTTTTATTAATATTGCAGTTTTAAAATGAAGTTGAGATAAACTGCGTTTTTTTAACTATTAAATGACCAAAAACATATATTAATGAGTGAGAAAAAAGCTGTATTGAATACGCTTATTATAGGTTCAGGACCTGCGGGTTATACTGCTGCAATTTATGCAGCTCGTGCTAATATGGAGCCGGTTTTATACACCGGTATGGAGCCTGGCGGGCAATTGATGATTACAACGGATGTAGAGAATTATCCAGGCTATCCTGATGGAGTTAAGGGACCGGAAATGATGGATGACTTCCGCAAACAAGCTGAAAGATTTGGTACTGAGGTGAATTATGACACTGTTGTAAAAGTGGATTTCAGTGGACCGGTGCACAAAGTTTGGACTGAGGGTGGTAAAGAACTTCACGCACACACCATTATTATATCGACAGGAGCAAGTGCAAAGTGGCTGGGGCTAGAATCGGAAAAAAGATTGGCCAACAAAGGGGTTTCTGCATGTGCTGTATGTGATGGTTTTTTCTTTAAAGGTCAAAAAGTTGCCGTAGTGGGTGGTGGTGATACGGCCTGCGAAGAAGCAGTTTACCTTTCTAAGTTGTGCCCTGAAGTACATATGTTTGTGAGAAGGGATGAGATGAGGGCCTCAAAAATTATGCAGGAACGTGTAATGAAAGCTTCGAATATAACTGTTCACTGGAATACGGAAACCGATGAAATACTTGGAGAAGATGAAGTAACCGGTGTAAGAGTGCTAAACAATC
>SLKL01000028.1 GCA_007134625.1 Saprospiraceae bacterium | reverse complement strand
CGAAAACCCCTTTCTATTACAAATTGCTGCAAAATCCAATATCTTCGTCATCAGGAAAAATCTTTCCTCAACGTAGCTATGGCTACGCCTGCGGAATATTTTACCTTCTTCCTCGATCTTGGGTTTTTCGCTCATTTTCATGACGAAAAGGGTTTTCGGAGTGGACTCATAAATTATTTCTGACTTTACTTGTCTGTTGAGAATATCATTAGAAATGCGCCCCTTCGTCTATGTTTTTTCTTTTACAGTGTGACTCTGAATCTTCTTAACAAATCAAGTTCTCAATCCCTCAACAATAAAACCGATCAACCCAACTCAAATGATTCCCAAAATTTATATACCTTTGTACCAAACAATTTGATTGCAAATTGTATTTCGAATAATGAGTGCGGGGTGCCTTGAATTTCAAAGGCTGAGATTATACCCATAGAACCTGGCCGGGTAATTCCGGGGAGGGAAGTCACCGAAGTTTTCTCTGTAGCTTTATTTCAGGTAAACTCGTACTCGTATTTTTTTATCTAAAAAGTTATACGTAGTATGCAGTACAAAGCGAGTTTAATTCTTACAGTTTCCTTATTAATTTTTAATTTTTCACTTTCATTTGGCACTTCAGTTGATAGTATTCCGCCTCAAACTGATGGATTTGGTATGGGAATGCTGGATAGTACAATCGACATCGACGAAATACAGGTACGGGCTAGTCGTATAGGCGAATCCGGACCAATGACCTATTCCAACCTTAGGGCAGAGGATATTCAAAGTAGAAATTACGGGCAGGATGTGCCCTTTTTATTAAATCACCTTCCGTCTGTAACGGTAACCTCTGATGCCGGTACAGGTATCGGATATACCGGAATCAGGATTCGTGGTGTTGACCCGACTCGCATTAATGTCTCACTGAATGGCGTTCCCCTAAATGATTCAGAATCACAAGGAGTTTTTTGGGTGAATATGCCTGATTTGTTGAGTTCGGTTGATGATATTCAGATACAGAGAGGTGTCGGTACTTCAGCAATGGGTTCCAATGCTTTTGGGGGTGTAATCAATATCAATACCAATCGCGTAGATCCGGAGTTTAGGCTGATTACTGATTTTTCTGCCGGCTCCTTCAATACGAGGAGGGCATCAGTTAATTTTTCTTCCGGTTTGAGTGAAAATGGTGTTTTTGCAGAGGGTAGAATAAGCAGAATAAAAAGCGATGGTTTTGTGGACAGGGCTACAGCGGACCTGACTTCAGCATTTTTTGCTGTTGGTAGGGTAGGAGAGCGCTCCTCCATAAGACTTAATTTGTTACATGGCGAAGAAGTAACCTATCAGGCCTGGAATGGTATCCCCAAATCTTTTTTAGATGATAAAGACCTCCGTACATTCAACTCCGCCGGAATGAATCGTCCCGGTAGCCCGCACCCCAATGAAGTGGATGATTATCAGCAGACGCATATCCACCTGTATTACAATTATCAGCACAGTGCCAATTGGGAAAGCGGTCTTACATTGCACTATACCCATGGTAAAGGCTTTTTTGAACAGTACAGAAGCAATGACCGCTATTCCTCTTACGGAATTGAACCTGTGGAAATTGGAGGAGAGACCATTACCAGAACGGACTTGATCAGGCGCCGTTGGTTGGATAATGATTTTTACGGACTTATTTTTAATACGGTTTATCAGCCTACTTTTAATACCACATTGCAGTTGGGAGGTGGTTGGAATCACTATTCTGGAGCGCATTTTGGTGAGGTTATCTGGGCAAGAATAGCTCCAGGAATTGAAAATGACTTCAGATATTATGATAACGATGCTGACAAGTATGACTTTAATGTCTTTGTAAAAGGAGAATACCGTTGGAATGACTTTCTCTTTTGGGGAGATTTGCAGTATAGGATGGTGGACTATCAATATATTGGTTTTAACAGAGATTTGGAGTTCGTCGATCAGGATGACCGCATGAGTTTCTTTAATCCCAAAGCCGGATTGAGTTATTTCCTAAGTAGTAACAGCAATATTTATGCTTCTGTGGCAATGTCTAACAGAGAACCCAACAGAAGGGATTACACTGAAAGCAGTCCTGAAAGCCGACCAAAGCCTGAACAAATGGTTAATCTCGAAACGGGCTTCAGGCATAGAGCTGAGCAATTCGCTTTTGAGGTTAACTTCTATTACATGAGATACAGAGATCAATTGGTACCCACCGGAAGAATTAACGATGTGGGTGCCGTTGTCAGGGAAAATGTGGATAACAGCTACCGACTTGGAATAGAAGCCGGAGCAAACTGGCAAGTATTTGAATGGGCCAATATTTTTGCCAATACAACACTCAGTCGCAATATAATTGAGGATTATCTTTTATTCATTGACGACTGGGATACAGGTGGTCAGCTTGAAGAAGTTTTTGAAAATACTACGATGGCGCTCTCACCATCTGTAATAGCTAATTACGGTATAGCCCTAAATGCTCTTCGCTGGTCAGGTGGAAATCAAAATGGTGGTCTTGATATTGACCTCAGGGGACAATATGTAAGCCGTCAGTATCTGGACAATACTGAGCGTAAATTTAATTCCTTAGATCCCTATAATTTT
>SLKL01000380.1 GCA_007134625.1 Saprospiraceae bacterium | reverse complement strand
TACGAGGTGCAATACTTGTTTTGTTTAGAAACGGAATGAAATGGAAGTGGATTGACGAGACGAATTACGAAGTAGGGAGGGGGAGAAGTTTGTTTAAGGTTAAAGGTGTAATGTTTAAGGGGTTTTAAATTGAACTTCTAGAAGCCAGTAGCTAGTAGCCAGTAGCCAGCAGCCAGAGGCTAGTAGCCAGTAGCCAGCAGCCAGAGGCTAGTAGCCAGTAGCCTTAAGGGCTATCTTTCAATCTTTTGTTACTCCAAAAAATAAAAAAACATGAATTTGCATTTTGTCATACATCAGGTAATACTCCTTTGTAGGCTGAATTGTAAAAAAAGCTATAAATTTGATGTAAATTAAACAGCATGCCTGATATCACATTAACAACAGACTGGACAGACAAGGGGTATTCAGTAGGTATGCTGAAAGGAAGCCTGTTGAAGCGTTTTCCGCATATGCGAATCTACGACATCAGCCATTCGGTGGAACCTTTTTCCATTAAGCAAGCTGCCTATATTCTGGAAAGCTGTTATAGATCATTCCCCTCCGGAACAGTACACCTCGTATGTGTTATGCCGCACTATTCCCATGAAAATGAAATTGTATTTTTTGAAAAGAACGGACATTCTTTTGTGGGCCCCAATAATGGTCTATTTTCTCTTATTTTCAATTCACCGCAAAGAGCAGGAATTATTCCGCTGGATTATGCAAAAAAGAATGCGCTCAACAGAACCTTATGTAATGCTGTAACCAGATTATTGAGACCTGACCCCAATGAATTGGAGGTAGAAATGGAAATAAATCAAAAGCTACTGATACAGCCGGTAGTGAATAATCAAAACATAAAAGCCATAATTACTTTTGTTGATAATTTTGGTAATCTGGTTTTGAATGTCGATCGAAAGTTGTTTGAAAAGGAAATTGGAAAAAAGCGTTTTTCAATTTACTTTAAGAATCATGAAGCAATCAGGCGATTATACAGGCACTACATGGAGGTGGCTGTTGGAGAATTATTATGTAGATTTAACTCTGCAGGATTTTTAGAAATTGCTTGCAATAATCAATCGGCAAGTCAACTTCTGGAGTTAAAATCAGGAGATGCAGTACAAATTGAATGGAAAGAATAAAACTTAATGCACAATGAGTCCACACAAACAAAAAATTGGAGTTCCTGCTAAGATTAAAAAAATTGTTCGATACATAGAGCGGGGAATTATTGTTGTACTGATTGCGATGATGGCTTTTTTGCTCTTATTGGCAACAGTTGAATTGATTTTCAATGTATTCAAAATGCTTTTTACAGGTGGAGAAAATTCTTTTTTGGTTGACCTGGATGGCATAATGGATGCTTTTGGAGTGTTTTTATTAGTATTAATCGGTATAGAATTACTCGATACTATAAAGGTTTACTTCAAGAAAAATGTGATACATGTCGAGGTAGTTATTCTTGTTGCATTAATTGCTATTGCAAGAAAAGTAATTGTCCTTGATTTTGAAGACTATTCAGGATTGGAGATTTTAGGTGTTTCTGCTATTATCATTTGTTTGGCAGCAGCCTATTTTTTAATAAAAAGAGCTGGTCATAATCTTGTAAGTGGTGATAAATTCTGGCAGGAAAAAGAGATTATTGAGAAGAACCCTGAGGACGAGGAAGGTGAAGTAGTAAAGAGGATTACAAAAATTAAAAGAAAGGGCCTTGAGTTGGATGAGGAATAAAAGTTTTTGTAAAAAAATAAAGATCAATCCAACGTTTTTGATTGGCAGGGGGTCTAAAGTAGGTAAAGGGAGAAGGTAAGGCATTTTGAGTGCTTCATATTAATCTTTTTTTGTATGATTAAAATTTTAATATGTTAAAAGTTTTTTAGTCTGCTGTTTTTTATGAAAAATATTTAATACCTTTATCCAACTATTTCAATTTAGAAAGTTTAAACAGACGTATGAAGAATTTTTACTTTTTGTTAGCAATATTGTTTCTCTTCAGTGGATGGAATAATGAGATGAAAGCTCAGGACATTCACTTTTCTCAGTTTTATCAATCTCCTCTAAACCTTAATCCGGCTATGACGGGTGTAATGCAATGTAACCATAGGTTTGTTGTCAATTACAGAAATCAGTGGTCCAGTGTATTGAGAAGTAACTCCTTTTCTACTTACTCATTAAGCTATGATCACAAAATTGCAGTAGGTAGAGATGATTACTTTGGCGTTGGTGTCTCATTGTGGGGTGATCAAGCGGGTGAATCAAATTTCAGCACCACTCAGGGAAGGTTGTCGGGCTCTTTCAGTAAGTTTATGAGTGGGGACAGAAGTCGATCGAATTATCTTGTCGTTGGTGCAGATTTAGGTATTGCCCAACGAGACTTGGATATCAGCAGATTGCAATGGGGAACTCAGCACGATGGACTTGGTGGATTTGACCCCAATGCTCCATCAGGAGAGAACTTTGACAGAGATAATTTCTTTTTCGCTGACATCAGTCTCGGACTAATGTGGTTTACTACCTGGAGAGAGGGGGGAAGCGTCTATTTTGGTGCTGCTGCCCACCACGTAAACAGACCGAATCAATCTTTTTTCGGAGATAATAATATT
>SLKL01000465.1 GCA_007134625.1 Saprospiraceae bacterium | reverse complement strand
CTTTTGTTGACAACAGATTTAGTTACTGTCATCCGGCCTGGGATGCGAATGATCAGCGATTGTATTTTTCCTCGGGTTTGGATAATCCTTCCGGGCGCATGAATCTCTATTACAGCCAATACAATGCAGGTGAGTGGTCTCAGCCTGTCCGCCTTGAATTGGAGGACGTCTCTTCAAGTTCGAATGAGGTTTTTGCTTTTGTCAATGAAAAAGGCTTGTTTTTTTCGTCGGATAAAAGCGGTGGGCTGGGAGGCTTGGATATTTATTTTGCAAAAAGGGAAAGTGGCGGATTCTCAGCACCACAGGCATTAGCTGCACCATTTAACAGTGCATCCGATGATTTTGGAATATGGTTTTCAGATTCCAATTCGCGAGGCTATTTTTCCTCCAATCGCGATGATAATAGAGACGCTGTTTACGCCTTCAATTGTCAGGGGGATTGTTTTACTGCTGCATCTGTGGTTAAGTCTCTTGATTTAACCATTAGAAAAAACATTGACTTGAGTCCCATACGTGGTGCTACTGTACATTTTTTTCCGGAATCACGACTCCTGAAAGAAATCGAAATTGGCAATCTTCGCTTGGCGACCAAGGGAGGGATACTTGGTATTGATCTTTCTGAAGGTTGGACGGAGCAATTTTTAGGTTTAAAGACTACTACTGGCAGGGAAGGTAAGGTCCTGCTAGAAAAAAGATCAGTAGAAAAGGTGTTTTATGTGCTGGTCAAAAAGGAAAATTATGTGCCGCTTTTTGAAAAGGTTAAATTTGAAGATGGTTTCTCGCATCTTTTTCTGGAGTGGGAAATGGTTCCTGATTGTTTCCCGCTTACTTTTTCCTTCGTATCAGAAACCGGTACTTTTGATGAATTGATCAATGTGCAACTTAAAGATACTGATGCAGAATCTACAGATTTCAAAATTGAGGATGGTGAGCTCCGGCTTTGCCTTTTAAGAAACAGATCGTACACTCTTATTGCAGAAAGTGAGGGCTTCGATACAACTGATTTGAAATTCCAAACAGGTTCAAGAGACCCGGAGACACATATGGTCTTTCTAAGGACTACCGAAAGGGAAGAAGTTAGCGAGGGTGCTGTCCTTGAACTGAGAAATATTTACTATGAATACAATTCACATGAGATAGTACAAGAGGCCGCCAAAGAATTGGATGAATTGGCTGCTATCATGAAATTGGATACAAGCATGGTGGTTGAATTGCGTGCACATACGGACAGTCGTGGAAGTGCTGATTACAATTTGCAATTGTCAAGCAGGAGAGCTGAATCCGCCAAGAATTATCTGGTTAATCTGGATATAGATAAAGAGCGAATTCTCACCTCAGGAAGGGGACATAGTGAATTGAGAAATCATTGTAAACCGGGTGTACAATGCACTGAGGAGGAACATGCTTTTAATCGCAGAACAGAGGTTTTTGTAGTTCGCGCCGGAAGCGGTATTCAAGCCATCAGGGATGGAAGTGGAGGGATACGGTTTTTGATTGAAGATTGACCCTTCGGCTTCGCTCAGGGTATCGCCCTTCGACACCGCTAACCAACCTTAATTTAGATAAAATATTAATTTTAAATTTACGCTAATTCGCTGGGTGAGCGGAGTCGAACCCCAGCGTAATTTGTAGCGATACTAAAAAGGGTTTTTGAAAATAGAGTTTTTTGGATTTATATTAGAGGTTTTAAATTAGCTACCCAAAGCCAGGAGCCAGCAGCTAGTTTAGCCAGAAATAATTTAAGTAATGGAAAATAATTTTAAACGAGTATATCTCTTACACGGGGAAGAAGATTTTTTAATCAACAAGCGGTTTGTTGAGTTGGAAAAGCAGATTGTAAAGCCTGAGTTTGAGGATTTCAATAAGTTTGTCTATTACGGATTGGATGCAAATCCCGTGCATATACTGGATCAGGCAAGTACATTTCCTATGTTGGGAGGACCTCAGTTGATTATCTTAAAGAATGCGAATCAGTTTCGTAAATGGGATGAGTTTGTGCCCTATGTTTCTTCCCCATCTGATTTTACGGTCTTTTTGATAGTACACCTTGAAAAAAAGATTGATGGGAGGTCTGTTTTTTATAAAAAGGTAAAAAAGCTGGAAAAAGAGGGGCTTGCCGAGATATTTGAAGCAAAAAAACTCTATGACAATAAAATTCCGGATTGGATAGTCGGTGAGGTCAAGAATATGGGTTATCAGATTGACTTGCCCAATGCAGCGCTTTTGGCTGAGTATCTGGGTAATAATCTGGAAGGCATCATTAAGGAAATCAATAAAATGGTGATCAATTTACCTGAGGGCAGCAAGTCTATTTCCGAAAGTATGATTAAAAAGTACGTTGGCCTGTCGCGAAAGTACAGCGTATTTGAATTGCAAAAAGCCATGGCTTTCGGACAGTGGGAGAAGTCTTCTGAAATTGCCTATTACATGAGTCAGGATGCTAAGAGCAATCCTATATATATGGTTACCGGTGCCTTGCATAATTTTTTCTCCCGTATCTACAAAGTACATTCCCTGAAAAGGCGAAATGATCAGGAAGTAGCTAAAGCCCTAAAATTAGGGCATGCTTTTTTTGCAAAAGAGTAT